>JAAFHI010000176.1 GCA_013298335.1 Actinomycetota bacterium | reverse complement strand
TGAATGTGGAAATTGAAATTCGCGTAGCTGACGCGATGAGATGCGCTCTTTTCATCGCGTCGGCTACGCGACGCGGTCACGTTGGAGATCGGCTGACCGTGCCGTAAACGACACGGCTATGCTCATTTCGTCGCATACGCGACGACGTCAAACCAGTCGCGTACCCTGTACCAATCCTGCGTGAACTGTTTTAACCGCCACCGACACCAATCCGGGGGCCTGAAGATTCTCCGAATCTCGCGGCTCACCTTCTTTCCCTCTCCCTCCGATGAACGAGCAACGCTGGCAACAACTCGATTCCCTGCTCGACAAGGTCCTCGACCTTCCGATGCCGCGTCGGAAGGAATTCATCGCGCGGGCCTGCGGTGGTGACGAGGAACTGCGCCGCGACCTCGAATCGCTCGTGGAAGCCGCCGAAAAAGCCGAGGATTTCATTGAAACGCCCGCCGTTTCAGCCGGGATGGCGATGTTGAACGCACCGCTTGGCGACCATCTGGTCGGAGCGCGGATTGGCGTCTACCGGCTGACGAAAATGCTCGGCTGCGGCGGGATGGGCGCGGTCTATCTTGCGACGCGAACCGACGATTACCGCAAGGAAGTCGCGGTCAAGCTGACCTCGCCGGTTTTCAAGAACGAAACCAATGCCGCCGTTTTCAAGCGCGAGCGGCAGATTCTGGCGCGGCTCGAACACCCGAACATCGCCCACCTGCTCGACGGCGGCACGACCGACGACGGCGTTCCGTTTCTGGTGATGGAATACATCGACGGGCTGCCGCTCACGACCTACGCCGAACGCAACAAACTCAATATCCGGCAGCGGTTGAAGCTGTTTCTGGATATCTGTTCGGCGGTGGCCTATGCGCATCACAACCTCGTCATCCATCGCGATCTGAAGCCGAACAACATTCTCGTCACGGCGGACGGCGTGCCGAAACTGCTCGATTTCGGCATTGCGAAGCTGGTGCAGCCCGATCCGGAGGAAACGTCGGACGCGGTGACCATCGGGGCCGGGGTTTTGACGCCCGACTACGCCAGCCCGGAGCAGATCATGGGCGGCGACGTGACGACGGCGAGCGATGTCTACAGTCTGGGCGTCGTGCTCTATGAACTGCTGACCGGCGAGCGTCCGTTTTCGCTGCGGAATCGGTCGTTGCCGGAAATCATGGCGGCGGTCGAGCACGGCGAGCCGCACGCGCCGAGCGATACGGCGACGCGCAACGGCGAGCCGAAACTGGGGCGGCTGCTGGCGGGCGACCTCGATGCGATCGTGCTGACGGCGCTGGGCAAGCATCCCGAGGACCGTTACCGGACGGTCGAGGAACTGAGCGCGGATATCGGGCGGTTTCTGGCTGATGCCCCGGTTGAGGCGCGGCGTCCGACGGTGTCGTACCGGGCGTGGAAGTTCTTCCGGCGCTACAAGTTCCAGCTTGCGGCGGCGTCCGTGTTTCTCTTTCTGCTGGTCGGCTGGGCGGTGACGGCGATGTTTCAGGCGGGAGCGGCCCGCGATATCGCGCGCGCCAACCGCCGGACGGCCTATGCCGCCGAAATGGTGCTGGCGGCCAAAGCCTGGGAGGACGCCAACCTGATCCGGTTGCGCGAACTGGTCGAAAAACAGGTTCCGAAACCGGGCGAGGAAGACCTGCGCGGCTTCGAATGGTATCTACTGAAACGGCTTTCCCAGCCGGAATCGCAGATGAAAAGCCTGCGCCACGAGGACGTCGTCTGGTCGGTGGCCTTTTCACCCGACGGGGCCACGGTGGCGACCGGCTGCAACGACGGGGTGGTCCGGCTGTGGGACGTGAAATCGGGCATCAAACTGGTTGAAACGACGCCGGTCGGCAGCGCGTGGAGCATCCGGTTTTACCCCGACGGATCGAAATTCGCGGTCGTCGGCAGTACTCGCGCCGACACGGCGGTCAGAATTTTCAACCGTGGCAACGGCAAGGAAGTGCTCACGCTCGCGGGACACGGCGGTCGCGTCCGCGGGCTGGATATTTCGCCCGACGGGAAACTCGTCGCCACCGGCAGCCGCGACGGCACGGCCCGCGTCTGGGACGCCCTGACCGGCGCCGAACTTCAGCAGCTTCCCTTTCAAAACGGCGAAGTTCAATTCGTTGCCTTTTCACCGGACGGTAAATGGCTCGCGTCCGGTGGGTCGCAACTGCTTGTGATTTATGAAGTTGGTACGTGGCAACCGGTCGCGGTTTCAAAACCCCGGACCGATTTCGAAAGTTACGGCGATCTGTGGTGTGGCGGGTTTTCGCCCGACAGCCGGCGGCTGTTCTGCGGCGGGTTTGACGGTTCGGTCATGGTTTTCGACGCGCTGTCCGGCCTGCTCAAGCGAAAATTTCCGACCCACAAGGGCACGATCAAATCCATCTGCGTCACCGCCGACGGGAAACAGGTCGTCACCGGTAGCTGGGATCAGACGATCAAGTTCACGGAAATCGAAACCGGCCACGTCAAACATGAACTCCACGGCCATTCCAGCCAGATTCATGGAATGGCGCTTTCGCCCGATCAGTCCACACTCGCCACGGCTTCGGCGGATTTCACGGCGAGTCTCTGGCGGATGAGCGACATCATCGGGCAGACGCCGTTCAACGACGTGCCGTCAACCGCCTGCGACATTTCCCCCGACGGCGGAAAAATGCTCACGGTGTCGCTTTCGGACGACAAGGGCGTCTATTCCCTGTTCAACCTCGCAGACGGCACGACCGCCTTTCGACCGGTTCAGGAAGAAAGTGCCGCCGCCATTCGGCTTTCACCCGACGGCACCCGCTTCGCCACCTCGCACACGAGCGGAAAACTGCTCATCTTCAGAACCGACACCGGCACGGTCGAACGCCGGATTCAGGCGTTTGAAGGGACCAGCTACGATCTGGCCTTTTCGCCGGACGGGAAAACCATCGCCATCCTCGGCCCGGACGGCCTCGCGAAAACCTTCGATGTCGCCACCGGACGCGAACTGGCGGTGCTGAAGGGCCACAAAAAACTGTTGAAAAAGGTCGTCTATTCACCCGATGGCCGTTTCATCGCCACCGCCGGCCTCGATTCGGCCATCAAAATCTGGGATTCCGCCACCGGGCAGGCGCGGTTCACCCTGCTCGACCACGTCAAACCCATCGAAGCGCTCGCCTTTTCGCGCGACGGTCAGTTTCTGGCGAGCGGGGGCGGCGATGACGTCATCCGCATCTGGAACGTGGCCGACGGACGGCTGCTTTCCGAATTCACTGGCAGCAGCGGCAGCGTCTCGGCGCTGGTTTTCAGTCCCGACGGAAAACGGCTGGCCTCGGCGAGCGAAGTCAACGTGATTCACCTCTGGGACACCGCCACTGGCCAGCAGGTGATCGCCTATACCGCGCACGAAAAGCTGATTCGCGGGTTGTTTTTCAGCCAGGACGGCACGACGCTGTTCAGTTACGGCGGCGAAAACCGCATCAAGGTCTGGCGCGCGGCCCCGCGGTGACGGGTGGCGATTCGGTGAACTTTGAAGACCGGTTCATCGTACGCGCGCGCGATCCTTTATACATGTGGGTGAACTGTTCAGAGCGTCCGGGTGACCTTGGTGAGCGAGCGCGGGGCGTCCGGGTCGAGGCCCTTGGCGGCGGCGAGATGGGCGGCGAACAACTGCCCCGGCACGATGTAGGAAATCGCCGCCAGCCGTTCATCTATTTCCGAAGAAAGTTTCACGGTGCGCGGGGTGAACCCGGTGAGCGCATCATCGCCAGTGATGACGACCGTGTCGGCGCGGAGGTCGCGCAGGCGTTCGAGCAGTTGCTTCGTTCCATCGGTCGTCCGGCCCGGCGGCGCGAAGATGAAGGTCGGGAAGTGGCGTTCGACGATGGCGAGCGGGCCGTGGAAAAAATCCGCCGTCGAAAACCGCTCGGCCACGACGTAGCAGGTTTCCATCAGCTTGAGCGCCATTTCGTAGGCGCAGGCGTAGACGAGTCCGCGCCCGACGACCACGCACTGATCCATGAACACGTAGCGTTCGACCATCCCGCGAATCGCGTCATCGCTCGCGAGCGCACCCGCGACGTCATCCGGAACCCTCGTAAAATCAATCGGTTCGCCGCTTTCCCGCAAGGCTTCGGCAAGCATCGAGAACATCAGCATCTGCCCAGTGAAAGTCTTGGTGGCGGCGACCGAGCGTTCCTTGCCGCCCTGCATCACGAGCGCCTCGTCCACCAGCGCGGCCATCGTGGACGCCGGTTCGTTGGTGATGCCGACGGTGAAGGCCCCGGCGCTTTTCGCCCGTTCGAGAACGACGTTGATGTCCTCGCCCTCGCCGGACTGCGAAACGCCGATCACGAGCGCGTTATCGAGCCGAAGTTTCGCGTCATAGAGCGTGAATACCGACGGCGCGGCGAGGGAAACCGGAATCCCGGCGGTCGTCTCGAACAGGTAGCGGCCATAGAGCGCGGCGTTGTCGGAACTCCCGCGGGCGACCAGTACGATGAGCCGGAGGTCGCGTTCCTTGAGAAACGTCCCCAATCGCGCGATTTTCCCCGACTCCGATTCAATGGTTCGCCGCAACGCTTCCGGTTGCTGACGGATTTCCTCTAACATCAGGGACATTGCCACATCACTCCGTTTGAAAATTGTACGAGGGGAATTTTCCGCCTGTGCGAAAACTCTATCGTTCCGTCGCGCTGGTCGTCATGGTCCTTTTACTGACCAACGGCTTCGCCTTCGCCCAGAACTCCGCCCCGCGGCAAACAAATCCCGAAGCGGAAGGCGTCTCTTCCGCCGCGCTGGAACGCATCGGCCCCATCGTCGAAGAGGAAATCAAAAAGGAAAAACTCCCCGGCGCGGTCGTGCTCGTCGGGCGGCGAGACAAAATTCTCTACTGGAAAGCCTTCGGGAATCGCGCGGTCCAGCCGACGCCCGAAACGATGACGGCGGACACGATTTTCGACCTCGCTTCCCTCACCAAGCCGGTCGCCACCGCTACTTCGATCATGATTCTGGTCGAACGCGGCAAGTTCCGGATTACCGACCCGGTTTCAAAGCTGATTCCCGAATTCGGCGCGAACGGCAAGGAAACCATCACGGTCGAGCACCTGCTGACCCACCGTTCGGGCCTCATCGCCGACAATCCGGTCGAGGATTACCAGTCGGGACGCGACAAGGCGTTCGAAAACATCTGGAAACTCGCGCCGCTGTCCGAGCCGGGGACGAAGTTCGTCTATTCCGACGTCAATTTCATCGTGCTCGGCGAACTCGTCCGGCGGTTTTCGGGGCAGACGCTCGACGTTTTTGCCGCCGAGAACATCTTCAAGCCGCTCGGAATGAACGAAACCGGGTTTCTTCCACCGGAAAGTCTCAAACCGCGCATCGCGCCGACCGAACAGCGTGGAGAGGGCGATAAAAAGTACTGGATTCGCGGCGAAGTCCACGATCCGCGGTCGTTTCTGCTTGGCGGCGTCGCGGGCCACGCGGGGCTGTTTTCCACCGCCGCCGATCTGGCGAAATTCTGTCAAATGATGGTCAACGGCGGACAACTCCAAGAAAAACGGATTCTCAGCCCGCTGTCGGTCACCCGGATGACGCAGTTTCGCGCCGCGACCAACGCCGCCGATACGGTTCAGCGCGGCCTCGGGTGGGACATTGCCTCGCCCTACTCGTCAAATCGCGGCGATCTTTTCCCCATCGGCAGTTTCGGCCACACCGGATTCACCGGAACGTCAATCTGGATGGACCCGGCGAGCGAAATGTTCGTCATTTTTCTGAGCAACCGGGTTCACGTCAAAAACGGCGACGTGACGGCGCTGCGCGGACGGGTCGCCACCATCGCGGCGGGCTCCGTGAAGGGACTCGACCGCTTCGGCCCACTGGTTGACACCGTTTCGCCCCGGTATCGCTACGACAATCCGCCACTCCGCGAGCCGAGAACGCTGAACGGAATTGACGTTCTGGAACGCGACGCTTTCAAAATTCTGCACGGCAAACGGGTCGGCCTCATCACCAACCACACTGGACGGACGGCGGACGGTCGCTCGACCATTGACGTTCTGTTCAAAGCGCCGGACGTCAAACTCGTCGCGCTTTTCTCGCCGGAACACGGCATTCGCGGCGTGAAAGACGAAAAGGTCGAGAATTCCACGGACGAAAAAACCGGTCTGCCGATTTTCAGCTTGTACGGCGAGACGCGCCAGCCCACGCCCAAAATGCTCGAAGGCATCGACGTGCTGGTTTTCGACATTCAGGACATCGGGACGCGGTTCTACACCTACATTTCGACGATGGGACTGGCGATGGAGGCGGTGGGCAAGGCAAAAGTTGAATTTATGGTTCTCGACCGGGTGAATCCGATCAGCGGCGACCGGGTCGAGGGACCGATTGCCGACGACGACAAACTTTCCTTCATCGCTTTTCGCGGCATACCGGTGCGTCATGGGATGACGGTCGGCGAACTGGCGCGTCTCTTCAATTCCGAATATCGGATGGGCGCGCAACTGAAAGTGGTCGAAGTTGAAAACTGGCACCGGGAGGACTGGTTCGACGAGACCGGGCTGACGTGGGTGAATCCGTCGCCGAACATGCGAAGTCTGACCGAGGCGACGCTGTATCCCGGCATCGGGCTGCTGGAAATGACCGACATCTCGGTCGGACGCGGGACCGACACGCCGTTCGAGGTCATTGGCGCGCCGTGGATTGACGGACGCGCACTGGCGGTCGAAATTCGAAAGGCGAGTGTCTGGGGGGCGACGTTTGTGCCGGTCAGATTTACGCCGAAAGCGAGCGTTCATAAAGACAAGGAGTGCGGCGGGGTCAACATCATCATTACCAACCGGGACGCCTTCAACCCGGTGGATTGCGGACTCGCGCTCGCG
>JAAFHI010000451.1 GCA_013298335.1 Actinomycetota bacterium | reverse complement strand
ATCTCCGCAACTCAAAACGCCGATGAGAAAGCTGCTGCCGCCGTTGGTGTACCAGATTCCGGAACCGCTCGAACCCGGTTCGGTGACGCCCGACGACCAGGTGACGTTGTAGCCGTCGATCATTGCCGTTGAGGACGAGCACCCGTTCACGCCGCTGGTGGCTGAGACGGAACCGGTCGAGCGGCGCAGGAACGAGAGGTTGGCGTTGGCCGTGCCGGGGACGCCGCTGTCCGGGTGGTGGAGCGCGAAGACGCTGGTCCCGACCGGACGGATGTTCGGGTCCCAGCCCGCGTAAAACAGGGTGCGGGGAATGGTGCCGAGAATTTCAAGGAAGGTATGGTCGGGACCGCCCGTCGGAAGGACGGTGTTGCTGGCCTGAATCAGGGTGGCCCCGGTCGGGGACGTGAAAAACGTGTTCGCCGCGACGCCGCTGTTGCAGGCGGTCGTCCGGTAAAACCAGAACGCCTGCACCGACTGGGCTTCGGCGATGGTCTCGACGCAGTGGGTGGCGGTCAGGAAGTAAGGCGTGAAGTCGTTGTTCCGGGAACTGAGAATCGTTCCCGAACAGACGAATGAGCTGCCTCCGCTGCTGAAGACGATGCGACCGACCGCATCCCGTTCCGGGTCGTTGAAGCAGTTCCCGTCGTTGTTGCACGAACCGGCTTTGGGGGTGCTGTCGGGACGGGTTTTGCCCGGCGCGTTGGGATCGGAAACGGTCGGAACGACGCTGTCGAAGAGGTGCGAGACTTCCGCGACGGTGAAATCGGATGGCGCGCCTTCCGAAACATGCTCGATGACGATCGATTCGCCGAAAACCACGTCCGACCAGAACTGGCCGTCGCCGAAGGGGCCGGTCCCGGTGTAGGGGCCGCCGATCTGCTTGTTGTTTTCGCCGAGGCCGTAGATGTAGACCGCTTCGCCCGGCTTCAGATTGAAGTTTTCGATGTGGATGCGCAGGCCGACCGCTTTCGGCGACTTGATGGCCAGCACCCGCAGGCCGCTTTTCTCGCCCGCCTGCGCGAGCGTCCGGGCCGCCGAGGCGACGCCGAGGTTGAGCCGGCGACCGACGCCGATCTGGTTCGGCTTGATGACCGTGCCGGCCAGATTCAACTCACCGAGGGTATAGGCGATGCTGTTGATAAATTTCTGGTCAATTTGAATTTTTGCCGCCCGGCTCGGAAGCAGGACGTCGCGGGTGACGTTCGTCCCGGTGTTGGCTTTCCCAGGCTGCGGAATGAGCAGGTTTGCCTCGTCCTGGGGCTTCGGCCCGGGCGTGGCCCCCGCCGCGCGGGTAGGTCCGGCATTCAGGAGCCAACCGCCGGCCAGCGCGGCGCATGCCGTGCCGACCAGCCACCACCGTCGTAACTTCTGGATTTTCATGTACTACTCCTCGTGAAATGGAAACGAGCCTTAGGGCGGCGATGACCGCCTCGACCGAATGGTTGCATTCGATCGGGGCGGTCACCGGATGTCAAAAGTCTCAGAGAACGGACTAGGGTTGATTGTTCCAGTCTCCGGCCAGCGGGATATCCCCGGTCGTGCCGTAGTTGAACGTAACGTCGGCGTTTCCGCCGGCGTTGGTGTTCTTGATGAAAACAGTGCCGTTGCGGTAGGCGGCGAGGGTGTCGACCCGGTCGCCGTCCCAGTCGCCGACGGCGAACTTATCATCCGAGGCTCCGTAGAAAAATACGAGGTCGGCGAATCCGCCGGTGTTGGAATTCCGCAGGAAGAACTGCGAACCGCGCCGGATGGCCACGGTGTCGATCCCGTCGCCGTTCCAGTCGCCCACGAGGGGAATGTCAGCCGGATCGCCGCCATAGACGAACGTGATGTCTGCCGCCCCGGCGGTATTCGAATTCCGCAGGTTGAACGTCTGGGTCGCCGGGGTGAAGGTCCCGATGGTGTCGATGCCGTCACCGTTCCAGTCGCCGGCCAGCGGAATGTCGCCCGGCGCTCCGAACGGGACCACGATCTCGGCAAAGCCTTCCGTGTTGGAGTTGCGGAGCAGGAAAACGTTGCCGCGATAGACGCCGATGGTGTCGGTCCCGTCGCCGTTCCAGTCGCCGGCCAGCGGAATGTCGTCGGGCGCGCCATACTGGAACTGGATGTCGGCGTTACCTTCATTGTTCGAATTGCGGAGGAACACCGTGGCGTTGGACGGACGGTAGATGCCGATTGTGTCGCCGCTCAGGAGGATCGCCGTGTAGGCCCCGAGCGCGATGGTCGGACCCGTCAGCCCTCTTCCGGACCAGATGAACATCCGTTTGCCGATGTTGTCCCAGATGGCCGAGTGGCCGCTGATGATGTCCGGCGCGTTGGTGGTATTGGTCGCCCGCCAGAAATCGCGGACCGGGTTGTAGCGGCCCCCGGTGTTGCCGCTTTCACCCCAGATGATCATTTCGGAACCGGTCCAGACGGCGGTCTGGCCGCTGCGGGCGACCGGTGCGTTGGTTGCGGTGGTCGCCTTCCACATATCGGTCGCCGGGTTGTAGCGGCTGCCGGAGTTGGTCGTGGCCGTTCCGTTCGAACCGCCGAACATGATCATTTCGGTTCCCGACCAGATGGCCGAGTGGTCGAAACGTCCATCGGGCGCGCCGTCGGTCGCGGTGGATGAACTGTTGTCGACGCGGGTGGGCAGCCAGGTGTTCGCCACCGGGTCGTAGCGTGATCCGGTCTTGAAGAGGTTGAGCGTGCCGGTGTTGGAACTGTCCACCGTTATGCTGAAACCGCCCCAGACGATCATGATCGTTCCGGTCCAGACGGCTGTGTGACGGGCCCGGGCCTCGGGCGCGCCGTCGGTGCCGCCGGTGGTGGTCGGGTCCACGCGGGTCGGCGACCAGGTATCGGTCGTCGGGTCGTAGAGCGCGCCGGTTTTGAAGTAGGTGGTCACGGCGTCCGTTCCGGTGCCGGTGGTCTGCCGACCGCCGAAGACGACCATGCGCGTTCCGGTCCAGATGGCCGTGTGCTCCTCGCGGGCGCTCGGCGCGCCATCGGTGCCGCCGGTGGTGGTCGGGGCCACGCGGGTCGCCGTCCAGCTATCGCTGACCGGGTTGTAACGCCCGCCGACATTGGTCCGACCGCCCCAGATGATCATTTCGGTGCCGGTCCAGACCGCCGTGTGACCGAAGGGAGGGGTGACGATGGCCGTATTGCCGGTGCCGATGGTGTAGACCGGAGCGCCAACCGTCGTGGTCGGTGTCCAGGTGTCGGCCACGAAGTTGTATCGCCCGCCGGTCGAAACCTGATTCCCGAACGACGTGCCGCCCCAGACGATCATTTCCGTTCCGGTATTGACGGCGGTGTGGAGTTCGCGGGCTTCCGGCGCGCTGATGTTCTGCATGGCGACCGCGTTCCACGTATCGGTGAGCGGGTCATAGCGACCGCCCTGCCGGGTGCCGCCGAGTCCGCCCCAGACGATCATGTACCTGGTGGCGTTCACGTTCGCCGGGTCGGTGTATTCGGTGGTGAAAACTGCTGTGTGGAGTTCGCGGCCCGTGGGCGCGCCGACGGTCGAGGTCGGCGTCCAGGCGTTGGTGGTCGGGTTGAAGCGCGCGCCGGTGTTGACCGGCGAGGCGAGGGCTTCGCGTCCGCCCCAGACGATGAACTCGGTTCCCGTCCAGACCGCCGTGTGTCCGGTCCGCAGGGAGGGCTGGTTCGTGGTCGGCAGGGCCGTCCAGGAATTGGTCGAGCGGTTGTAGCGGGCGCCGCCGGCAGCCACGGTCGAACCGCTGAGACTGCCCCAGACGATCAGTTCGGTGCCGCTCCAGGCCGCCGCCGGGGAAAACAGGCTCGGCGCGCCGGTCGTCTGGGTCGCCGTCCAGGTGTTGGCCTGGACGTTGAGCACCGCGCCGGTGGAAATCGGGTCGTTGGTCGCGTTGGTCCCGCCGAAAACGATCATGTCGTTGCCGGTCGAGACGGCGACGTGATCGGTCCGGGCCTCGGGGGCGCCGGTCGTGGCGGTGGCGGTCCAGGTATCGGCGGTCGGGTCGTAAATCGCCCCGGTATTGACGATGGCCGGGAATCCGCCGGGAGAACTCAGGTTTCCGCCCCAGACGACCATCTTCCCGAGTTGCGAGTAGACGGCAGTGTGATTGAAGCGGGCGGTGGGCGGGCCGTCGGTGGCGGTGGTGGAACTGTTGGCCGCGCGGGTCGGTTTCCACAGATCGGTCAGCGGGTCATACAGCGCGCCGGTGTTGACGTTGGCCTGAAAACCGGGCGTGCCGACGGAGCCGCCCCAGATGATCATTTTCGTGCCGGTCCAGACGGCGGTGTGATTGTTCCGGTCCTGCG
>JAAFHI010000531.1 GCA_013298335.1 Actinomycetota bacterium | reverse complement strand
TTGTGCCGCGTCTTCGACGCTATGAAATTGACCAGGAATCCACCCCACCCTCACGGGTGGGGCTATTGTCTGACGGCGCATCCGCGCCTGCTCGGGGCAATTTCAAATCCATCGCAAATACCGATTTAATTTGTCAAAAACCATTAGCGGGGAGAATTTCGGAGATTCGACCATTTTCATGAGCTTTTCATGAGCAAAGCCTGATTTTTCCTCAGAAAATGTCCGGCTTCCGCGCTTTTTCCCCGCTAAAGCGGGAGACTCTGAACAGTTACGATTTTCGATTGAGGGCGGTGGGTGAATGTTTTTCATCCCCACCCTCTTCAACGTTCAATCAAAAATCTTCAATCTCAAATCGAAAATCATCCGAGTTTCAGCCCGAGTACGGTCACGTCGTCGCGCTGGGGTTCGTCGCCCTGATGGGCGGAGAGCGCGGAGGCCAGTCCGGCGGCCTGCTCGGCCATCGGCAGTTTCGCGTTGGTCCGCAAAAGTTCCCGCAAACGCTTTGAACCAAAGGGCTTCCCGGCTCCGTCATTCTGGTCGGCGAAGCCGTCGGTGGCGAGATAGAGCGTCATTCCCGCCTCGCGGGGCAGCATGTAGTTCCGGAATTCCCGCGCCGCCGAGCGCCGGACACCCCCGATGCTCGCCCGGTCGCCGGAGAGTTCGATGAACCGGCCTTCCGCGTCCACGGCGTAGAGCGGGCGTTTGGCCCCGGCGAAGGTGATCGTGTCGGCCTCGATTCGGCAGAAGGCAAGGTCGAGGCCGTCCTGCGCGGCGGTTTCGGCGGCGTCCTGCCGCAGCGCCCGCCGGACGCCGAGGTGCAGTTCGGTCAGAATTTCCGCCGGGCTCTCGATGTTCCGCTCGATCACGATCTGGTTGAGCAGGCTTGCCCCGATGACCGACATGAACGCCCCCGGCACGCCGTGGCCGGTACAGTCGGCGACCGCGACAAACTTCACGCCCTTTTCATTTTCGTGCATCCAGAAAAAGTCGCCCGAAACGATGTCACGCGGTCGGTAAAGCACAAAAATCTCGCCGAACGCCGCCCGTAGGGCGTCCGCGCCGGGCAGCATGGCCTGCTGGATCGTCCGGGCGTAGGCAATGCTGTCGGTGATGGTCCGGTTCGCCTCGGCCAGTTCGACGTTCCGCAGCCGGAAAATCTCGCCGTCGCGTTCCCTGACCGCCGCCTCGGCTTCGGCGGTTTCAGCCCGCAGCCGGATTTCGCGCATCCGCGTTCGCCCCGCGAGCCGGGCGGTCTGGAGCTGAACGCCGACAAACGCCAGTCCGACAAAACCGAGGACGTACAAACCGTAGGCCCACCACGTCCGCCAGGGCGGCGGGCGGACCGTCACCCGCAGGCTCGCGCCGGTGTCGTTCCAGACGCCGTCATTGTTCGAGGCCCGGACGCGAAAAACATACTCGCCGGGGTCGAGATTGGTGTAGGTCGCCGTCCGCCGCCCCCGGCTGTCGCGCCAGTCGGCGTCAAAGTTTTCCAGCTTATAGGAATAGTGGTTCTTTTCGGGGACGGTGAAACAGAGGGCGGAAAAGTCAAACGTCAGAATGTTTTCGTCGTAGCGCAGCGGCGGCAGCGTTTTCCCGTCGAATTCCTCGACCAGCCGGTCGAAGACGCGCACCCCGGTAATGACCACCGGCGGCATGAACGGATTGTCCACGATGGTTTCAGGCCGGAAGGCGTCCAGCCCGTAGGTCCCGCCGAAGTACATTTCCCCCGATGGGCTTCGAAAGAAGGACGACGCGGTGTATTCCGTGTTGAACAGCCCGTCCCGCCGGTCGTAGACGCGGCTTCGCTTCGCGCGCGGGTCGAACCGGACCAGCCCGGCGTTGGTGCTGAACCAGAGATTTCCGGCGTCGTCTTCGAGAATGCCGTAGACGGTCGCGCTCGGCAGGCCGTCCTTTTGGGTGAAAACCTCGAACTGCCCGGTTGCCCGGTCGTACCGGTGCAGGCCGCCGCCGGTGCCGATCCAGAGCGTGCCGTCGCGGGCTTCCATCACGTGGTAGATGTAATTGCTGACCGGAACGCGCGGGTTCTTCGGGTCCATCAGAAACCGCTGGAATTTTCCCGTCGCGCGGTCCATCCGTCCGAGTCCGCCTTCCGCCGTTCCGACCCAGAACAGCCCGTCCCGATCCTCGAAAATCGTCCGTAAACTTCCCGAATTCATCGAGTTCGGGTCTTTCGGGTCATGGTCGAAACGGACGAACGAATCGGTCGCCCGGTCGTACCGGCAGATGCCACTGGTCGCCCCGATCCAGAGGTCGCCCGCGCGGTCTTCCATGACGACCCGCACCGGACCCGAGGTCAGCGAGCGCGGATCGGCGCGGTTGTAGGCGTAGCGGGTGAATTTCTCGGTTGTGCGGTCAAACCGGGACAGCCCGTTTTCGGTGCCGATCCAGAACCCGCCGAGACGGTCTTCCAGAATCGCGTACACCCGGCGTCCCGACAGGCTCGTCGGGTCGTCGGGTTTTTCGAGGTAGAGCTTTGTCGCGCCGGTGCGCGGGTCGTAGCGGCGCACCCCGCCCGACACGCCGATCCAGAGCAGTCCAGAAGGGTCTTCATACACGCCGCGCACTTCCCGGTCGAGTTTGTCGGGGTCGGCCTCGATGCGGCGGAACGGGTGCAGCGCCCGGTCGAGGCAGATCGTGCCGTTGCCCTGACTTCCGAACCACAGCGCGCCCGCGCTGTCCTCGAAGATTGAAATGATGTCGTCCTGCGCAAAGGCGTCGGGAACGGTTTGCCGGTTGTAGTGAATGTAGCGGCCCGTCGCCCGGTCCAGCTTGTCGAGCCCTTTCGGCGTACCCAGCCAGATCGCGCCGGACCGGTCTTCGAAAATCACCTGAAGGAAATTGTCGCTCAGGCCGTGCGGGGATTTTTCATCCGCGACAAATCGCTCGCAGGTCCGGTTGCGGGTGTCGAACCGGATGACGCCGGGACTGGTCGCGACCCAGAGTCCGCCCGCCCGGTCCGTGCCCAGCGCGCGAACCGGATTTCCGGTTTGAAGTTCCGCCGGGACTGCCTTGTTTCCGAAGAACCGTTCGAAGTCGCCTTTGACCGAATCGTACCGACACAGGCCGGTCGCCGTGCCGACCCAGAGCGTGCCGTCGGCGTCCACGACCAGCGCGGTCACCCGGTTGCCGCTCAGGGTGCGCGGATTGGCGGAATCGTAAATATATGATTTGAAAACCTTTCGTGTCTGGTCGAGCGATGCCAGTCCGGCTTCGTTGGTGGCGATCCAGAGCGTTCCGGCGCGATCTTCCACAATGGAGATCACCCGCGCGCTCGCGGTTCCTCCGGCGGCCAGGGGCTTGACCGGAAAGTTGACGAAGGTGCCGTGGGCCCGGTCGTACCGGCTCAACCCGTTGCCGGTCCCGGCCCAGAGCGTCCCCGACCGATCTTCAAACAGGCTGTAGACCCGGCTGCCTCCAAGGCTGTCGGGCCGGGTCGGATCGTTGCGAAAGATCCGGAACTCATAGCCGTCATAGCGGTTGAGGCCGTCCTGCGTCCCGAACCAGAAGTAGCCCTCGTGGTCCTGAAGGATGCTCATGATCGTGCTTTGCGACAGGCCGTCCTCGATTTTCAACTGCCGGAAACGTTCCAGCGCAGGCGGTCCGCCGACCGGTCGGGCAATCGGTTCGGTCGCACCGCTTCCCATACCGAAGGCCACCGCCGCGAAGAAAACAAGCAGCACGCGAAAAAGACCGTTCGGCGGACGAAAGGAAGCCATACGAAAGGATGAAGGATGAGGGATGAAGGATGAAAAAACTCAGGGCGGCGCAGTTTACGGTGCGGCGGTGAAAGTCTAAAGCCCAAAAGTAGGGGAAA
>JAAFHI010000854.1 GCA_013298335.1 Actinomycetota bacterium | reverse complement strand
TGGCCAGGTCCCGCCGCTCCGTTCCGATGGGCGTCGAGGGCGTCAGGTCATGGGCCGGAGACAGTCGCCAGTCCCCACGGTCGTGATGCCCTGACGGTCGGTGGTTCGCTCGAAGCGCCCCGCCGTGACGGCTTCGGTTTCACCCGGCGGGGTAACGTAAACAAAGCAACTGGTGGTCCCCAGTTCCTTAGAAATCATTGTCCATCGCCCTTGGACGACCGGCATGCCGTCGCGCGTCGCGTTTGGCGAGCAGCCGTCCCTCCTCATCGGAATCCGGATCGGCGACCGCGCCAAGTTGCTCGCTCATTCCGTAGGCCCACAGCAACCCGACTATAAATGGCAATTCCGGTCGAAGCCTTCCCTTTTTCGGCGTCCGCCACGACGTGACGCCCGACGCCGATTTTTTCAGCGACCGCCTCAATCGAGAGATTGCGCCGTAACCGCGCGGTACGCAGGTTCGCGCCAAGCGTTTTCAGCGCCTGTTCAACCTGAATCAGTCCCGTCGCCGTCATGACCGCCTTGATCAAACAGCTTCCAAACCTTCTTGAACACCTTTCACCATTGTTTCGCCTTGAACTGAAGCAGGTATTATGAAAAGTGTCCCGACTTCAGCCCCGGAGCGGTCAATGAGCGATTTGTTGAAGGACATTCAGGAAACGGCGGCCCTGGCCGTGAGTCGGTTTCAGGAACGGGCCGGGGGCCGCCTCGACTTTTCCGAGGACAGCCTTTCCGCCATCGAGGAACTGGTTGACGATGCCTCGGAATTCTACGACACGTTTTCCGAGGAACAGATCGGCACCATCGTCGAGTATTTCGGCTGCTACATTCTGGAAGTGGCCCGGTTGGCGTTCGGCGGCGAATACAAATGGATCGAATCTTCCGCCGAACCGGTCCTCGTCACGGGCGAACCGGCCTGCCACATCGCCATCGCCGTCTGGGGCAAGGTTCGCGGGCGACTCGCGGGCGACCGGGCCGACAACCTTCCCTTTTTCTTCAAGGGATTCGCCGAAGAAGCCCGCGCCATGACGCCCGGACGGCATGTGCTGTTCGCCTGAATTGCCCGACGGACACCGCCATCGCCAGATGGCGAGGAAGGTGACGCCCTTCCCGATCATCATGGTTTTCGACTATCCCCCGGCAATTGCGGGAATGATGGACACTTCCGCGCCGGAAGGGATTTTCGTTTCGAGTTCATCCAGAAAACGGATGTCTTCGCCGTCGAGATAAAGGTTGATGAACGGACGCAGGCTGCCGTCCGGTTCGCAGACGCGCGAGCGGAAGCCGGGATACTGCGTTTCGAGGTTTTCGATGAGTTCGGCGACGGTCGCCGCTTCAACCTGAACGGTGTCGGCGCCCTGCGTGAGCGTCCGCAGCAGCGTAGGCAGAAAAATCGTGTGTGCCATTTGAAAAATCTCCTTTGGGAAAAGCGCGCGCGTTACGCGGCGACGGCAAATGTTCTGGCGGATTCGATGACTTCGGCGAAGTTGGCGTAGCGCGCGTCAATGACGACGGGAGGCGCGAGTTCGACGGCGTCCTGTGTCTTGAGTCCGTTGCCGGTAATGGTCAGCACGATGACTTCATCCCGGTGCAGTCGCCCCTGCGCGACCAGCTTTTGCGCGACGGCAACCGTGACGCCGCCCGCCGTTTCGGCATAGATGCCTTCGGTTTCGGCCAGCAGCTTGATGGCTTCGATGATTTCGGGGTCGGTCGCGTCGTCGGCCCAGCCGCCGCTGGCGGCGATGATGCCCGCCGCGTGTCCGCCGTCGGCGGGCTTGCCGATAGCGAGCGACTTCGCGATGGTGTCGGGCTTGACCGGACGAATCCGCGTCGTGCCGTTCTTCACCGCCGAGGAAATCGGGTTGCAGCCCGTCGCCTGCGCACCGAAGACGCGCGTTTCAACCGGACCGTCGAGCAGGCCCAGCTTCGCGAATTCATGCAGTCCCTTGTGAATCTTGCTGATGAGCGAACCGCCCGCCATCGGCGCGATGATCGCGTCCGGCGCGCGCCAGCCGAGCTGTTCGGCGATTTCATAGCCCACCGTCTTTGAACCTTCGCCGTAGAAGGGGCGCAGGTTCACGTTCACGAATCCCCACGGATGCCGGTCGGCAATCTCGGTGCAGAGCCGGTTCACGTCGTCGTAATTTCCGCGCACCGCGATGACGTTCGCGCCATAGATCGAGGTCGCATTGATCTTGGCTTTTTCGAGCGATTCGGGAATCAGGATGAACGCGGGCAGCCCAGCCGCCGCCGCGTTGGCCGCGACCGAATTGGCGAGGTTCCCGGTTGAAGCACAGCCGACCGCTTTCAAACCGAACTCGATGGCCTTGTTGATCGCCACCGCCGTGACGCGGTCCTTGAAGGAGAGGGTCGGAAAATTGACGCTGTCGTTCTTGATGTAGAGCCGGTCGAGGCCGAGCTTCGCCCCGAGCCGCTTTGCATGCACAAGCGGCGTGCCGCCGGTCGCGAGGCCGACCACCGGTTCGGCGTCGAGCGGCAGCAGTTCGCGATAACGCCAGATATTCTGCGGACGGGCCGCGAAAACGTCGCGCGATACCGCCTTCGCAATGGCGTCGTAATCGTAGTCGGCTTCGAGGGGGGCAAAACATTCGGTACA
>JAAFHI010000980.1 GCA_013298335.1 Actinomycetota bacterium | reverse complement strand
CCGGCGAGTACGCCGACAATCACCGCACCGGCGTCTATTCCTGCGTGTGCTGCAACCTCGAACTGTTTCATTCCGACGCGAAGTTCGAATCGGGCACCGGCTGGCCGAGCTTCTTCAAACCGATTGAGTCCAAAAATGTCGAGGAAAAAACCGACTCATCCCTCGGCATCACCCGCACCGAGGTCCGCTGCGCCCGCTGCGGCGCGCATCTCGGCCATGTCTTCGACGACGGCCCCAAACCCACGGGCTTACGCTACTGCATGAATTCGGTGGCGTTGAACTTCAGGGAATGACACGTCACTTTCCGGCCAGCGGCTGAAAGGAAAGGATTTCCCGCAACACCAGTTCCGGCGCTTCTTCCTGCGGGATGTGTCCGATGCGGTCGAACACGACCAGTTTCGCGCCGGGAATGGTTTTTGCCATGCGCTCGCCGGATTCAAGCGGAATGAGCGCGTCTTCCCGGCCCCAGAGAATCAGCGTCGGAACGGCGATGCGTCCGATTTTTTCGGGAAGATCGCTGTAGTCGGCCTGAACGCGGGTCAACCGCGCCGCGCGTTGTCCGAAACGGGTTTTCAGGGGCCGGTAGTAGGTCGCGACCCGTTCCTCGCCGACTTTCGACGTGTCGTAAAACGAATTCGTGACGCCGTTTCGCACCAGCCGGTCGGTCGTCAGCGCCACGGCGGCGAGCCCCGTCCCGATGAAGGGCCAGAAGGTCACGCTCGGCGCGAAGGCATTCCTCCGCGAACTGATCATTCCCGCGCTGTCGATGAGGATGAGTCCCGCCACCCGGTCGGGAAACATCGTGGCGCAGCGCAGTGAAAGACCGCCGCCCATCGAATTTCCGCACAGAATCGCCTTTTGAATACCGAGCTTGTCGAGCAGGTGGACGATCAGTTTCACCTGCGTCGCCTGAGTGAAATCGTCGTCCTCGTTCGAGGTCGAAAACCCGAACCCCTTCAGATCCAGTGCGATGACGCGGAATTTTGCCGACAGCGGCACGAACAGGTCCTTCCACGTGTAGGTCGAGGAACCGTATCCGTGGACCAGTACCAACACCGGGCCGCTGCCCTTTTCCTGGTAGTGAACCCGGACGCCGTCCACCTCGGCGAAGGTGCTGGATGCCGAATTCGGTACGGCGGCGCGGACCGGCTCAAACGCGACGAACTCGGGGCGCGAATACCAGAAACCGGCCCAGGCGAGCGACAGGACGAGGAACGCGACCAGTAAAACCTTGAAAAATCGGTTCAGACGCGATGCTGCCATGTGGTTTCCGTTCCTACATTTTCCTATGGCTTACGCCATCGGCGAACGATCTTTCGGACGCGCCGCGCCCTCAACTGACGACTGGCCACTGACTGCTGACCACTGCCTGCTAGCTGTTGACCAGTTCGCGGGCGCGCTCGGTCGCCTTGACGACGGCCTTGATAAGCGTGACGCGGAGTTTGCCCTCTTCGAGTTCGAGCAGGCCGTCCACCGTACAGCCGGCGGGCGTGGTGACGCCGTCCTTGAGCAGCGCCGGGTGCTGGCCGGTTTCGAGCGCCATTTTCGCCGAGCCGAGCATGGTCTGGGCGGCGAGAAGCGTCGAAATGTCGCGCGGAATGCCGAGTTTGACGCCCGCCTCCGACAACGCCTCAAGCACCACGTAAATGTAGGCCGGGCCGCTGCCCGACAGACCGGTGACGGCGTCCATCAGTTTTTCTTCGAGGAAGGCGGTACGTCCGACCGCCGAGAAGATTTCGTCGGCGATCCGCTGCTGTTCCTCGCTCACGCGCTTGCCCGCGCAGATGACCGACATGCCTTCGTTGAGCAGCGCGGGCGTGTTTGGCATCACCCGGATGACCGACGCCGGAAACGGCAGACGATCTTCGATGAATTTGGTACTGACGGAAGCCGCGACGCTGATGAACAGCTTGGATTCGTTGGCCGACGGCGCGATTTCTTCGAGCACGGCGGCCATGTTCTGCGGTTTGACGGCGAGAATGATGATGTCGCTGCGCCGGACCGCTTCCGGATTGCTGGTGATGACATTGATGCCGAGCCGCAGATCGACGCGGGAAAGCGATGACTGCCGGGCAACGGTCCCGATGATGTTGGTGCGATCCACGTCCGCCCGGCGGACGAGTCCCGAAACAAGTGCCTCTCCGAGTTTGCCGACCCCAATGACGGCGATTTTCTTATCGTTCAACATGTAATTTAGGTTGGATGAAACGTTCAGAATGGAATCGTTTGAAAATACAGCGGGCAACGCCCACGTCAAGCGAGCAT
>JAAFHI010000979.1 GCA_013298335.1 Actinomycetota bacterium | reverse complement strand
CTGCCCGCAGCCGTTCATACAGCTTGCGGACACTACCTTCCTCGTTGTGCATCGGGACCACGACCGAAATCTCGGGTTCGGTCGAAAAAGCGTCGAATTCGTCTCTCATGGAAGAAAAGGGATCAGGAAACAGGGGTCAGGGGTCAGGAAAACAAGGGATCAGAAGAAAAGGGATCAGGGGTCGGGGATCAGGGATCAGAAATAGAATCCAGGAACGTTGAATGAGTCCAAAGATGAGGAATGGCATTACGTTGCGCCACGACCTGATCCCTGATCCCTGATTCCTGACCCCTTTTCTCCCAAAGCGTTGAAATTCACCAACCGCACGCCGAGCCGGTCGATTTCGGCGCGGACTTCGGGGGCGGTCAGGGCGGCGAGTTCGCGGACGCGCGATTCCTTGAGGCGGGTGGGCGCGCCGTTCAATGAGGCGTCCAACTGCGCGGGATGGCACATCAATTCGCTCGTACCAATAGGCAATCGTTTCAGTAAATAGCAGAGAAAGCGCGGATTGAGCAATCCGGTATGGGCGAATCCGAAGAAATGATCGGGCGTCCGGATGGCGCTCGCGCGCATGCGGCGGGCGAACGGCCCGGCGTAGCGTTCGAGCACGACGGCGCTCAGTTTCTGTTTGACGAAGGTCTTCTTCCCGCCCCCGTCGAGGCCCGCGAACGACGTGAACCCCAGCTTTTCATAGGGTTTGCGGATACAGCCGATGCCGAATTCCCCGGCCACTTTCAACGCGGCTTCCAGTACCAGCGGGTGCGCGTGCGAGTGCTTGTGGCTGTCGAAGTGGGTGAGCTTTATCCCCGCGTTGAGGATTTTTTCGACCTGCGCGCGAAATTCGACGACGATTTCGGATTGTTTCAACTGGCCCGCGATGAGACGGCGCAAAAAACCGCCGAAGTCGTTGGAAAAGGTCCCGTCGGGCGCGAGCAGGCTGCGGACGTCGGACGCGGGGGCGACCGGGTAGCCGCCGAGCAGAACGAGATGGCAGCCGATGCCGAGGTCGGGCAGGTCGCGCGCGCGGGCGACGGCGTCGTCGAAGGCATCGCCGTTCGCCATCAGCGTCGTGCTGGTGAGAATGCCGTCGGTGTGCGCGGCGGCGATGCCGGCGTTGACGCCGGGGCCGAAGCCGAAGTCGTCGGCGTTGACGATGAGAAAACGGGAAGCGGGGGAATCGTGAGACATCGAGGAACCGGCCCGAACGGAATGGTTTACGGAAGCTGACGGTTCGCGGCCAGACGTTCGAGCAGGTATTCGACGCGCTTTACGTCGGGAATACCGTAAAAACCGAGTTCGTTCTTGCGGGAATCGCCGTCGCTGTCCTTATACCATGCCGTGTCGAGGATGAGGTCGCCGGAGCCGTCGTCGCGTTCCTTGCGCACGATGTTTCCGAGTTTTTCAGGCGTGTAGTTCCGGACGACGAAGGTCCGCCCGCCTTCCAGCGAGAATGCCCGCCGGTCGGTGATGACGTAGACCGTGTTTAGCGCCTTCCAGCGAATCCAGAAGGGCGAACTCAGTCCGCCGAGGCCGATGAGAATGAACGGCAGGCCGAACAGCGGAAACAGATCGGTGATCCGGGTGAAGGTCGGAATCCGGAAACCGGCGGCCCCGTAGGTCCAGAACAGCGAAAACGCCGTCCACGGAATGAAGAAGAACCACATCGCGAACCCGACCCACATCAGACGGTTCGGATTCGGCTGGCCGATCCAGACGATGCTTTCGCCCGGCTTCAATTCCGACCGGACGCGATTCTGAAGATTCAATTTGAGCTGGGAAATCATCGCGGCTTTCTCCGTTACAAGAGTGTTTCGCAGAAACGGGTTTGAGCCGTTTCGAAGGCACTTTGGCCGGGCGATGTAACGGCGGCGGGGAAACGGTGTTTCATCCGGATTTCCTATGGCTCACGATGCCCGAATGAAAACCGGAAGTTCCGAGGGCTTCGCTCCGCTCACTCTCGGCTCTCGTAACGTCGCCCCATTGGGGCTTTCATTGGTCGCTGGTCACCTTGAAATTATTCCCGAATAAAATTTAGGCAGGGCTAAATGCTTTTTATGTAATTGGTTATCCGAATTCGCCACGTTTCTTTCGAGTTGCCGGATTCATCCCGGTCAGGCATCTTCGACTCCCAAGACTCCCAAGACTCCCAAGACTCCCAAGACTCCCAAGACTCCCAAGACGCCTGGACTCCCAGACTCCCGACTCCCAGACTCCAAGACTCATTCATTAAACAGTGATTTCGTCGGTGATGCGCCGCCATTCATC
>JAAFHI010000020.1 GCA_013298335.1 Actinomycetota bacterium | reverse complement strand
CCGCCCGGTATTCGGCAATCGCTCCCGCCCGGTCGCCCTTGAGCGTGAGGGCGATGGCGAGGTTCTCATGGGCGAGCGGATAGAACCCCTTCCGCAGGTCAATCGCTTTCCGGAACGACTCGATGGCCGCGTCGAGTTCGTTCGTCCCCGTCCGCTGGTTGCGAATGAGCCGGATGTTGCCCAGATTCAGGTGGGCTTCGGCGAAATCGGGCTGTTGTCTGACCGCCGTCTGAAACTCGGTGACGGCCTTGTCGTACTCCGCCTGCTTTTCGTAGATCCGGCCTAAATTGTAGTGGGCCAAGGGGTACGTGCCCTGACCGGCCACAATGGCCGCCCGGAATTCATCGGCGGCGGCGGCGGGCGATTTGGTTTCCTCGAAAATCAGCCCCAGATTGTTGTGGGCTTCCCGGAAATTCGTTTTCTGCGTCAGCGCAATTTGATAGTTCTTTTCGGCGTCCTCGAACTGTCCCTTGTGGGCAAAGGCCATTCCCAGATTGAAATAGGCCTTGGGGAACTGTTTCCGCTTTTCGACCGCCGCGGTGTAGGCGTTCAGGGCATCGTCGATGCGTCCGGCGCGATAGAGCGCCACCCCGAGGTTGAGCCGGGCGTCGGCGTCTTCGGGATCAAGCGCGATGGCCTCGGAGAATTTCTTTTCCGCCTCCTCGAAATTCCCCTGCTCGATCAGCGCGAAGCCCCAGCCGGTCAGCGCGGTCGCCATTTTCGGACGGGTCGTCAGGGCTTTCTGATAAAGGGTGACGGCTTCGGCATATTTCCCCTGCTCGCTCAGGGCATCGGCCTTCTGGATGTCGATTTCGGGGCCGGGGACCGGTTTCCGGACAATCACCCGCCGTTCGGCCATGGCCGAGGCTTCCCCGACCTGCTGGATGCCGCGCCGCTGGCCGACTTCAATCGGGGTCAGCCGGAGGGCCGAGGTGGCGCGGGTCGAGCCGGAGGATTCGAGCCGGAGCGCCGAGGTCGGACGGGGCCGGTTGGTCCCGCCGGTGATCCGGAGCGCCGAGGTCGGTTTCTGGTTCTGGGCGGCGGTCGGAAACAGCGGGCAGACGAGGCCGAGGCAGACGAGGCCGGCGAGTTCGGCGGTACGGCGGCGGGCGACAATCGGGCGAGGATGGGTCATAGGGAAATTCAAGGCGGCGGTTGTGTTTTGAACGGGCGTTGAAATATAGTTCGTAAAACACTGTGCTACAAGGAACAGCCCGGCAACCGGGTCCACCGGTTTCACAATCCCGTCGAAGGGACTGCTCAAGCGGCGTCATGAATTCGAACCTCGAAAATCAACTGGAGATCGGCTCGGTCCTCGACGGGAAATACCGGATTGACGATCTTCTCGGGCAGGGCGGCATGGGGATGGTTTTTCGCGTCACCCATGTCCAGCTCAAGAAAACCTTCGCCCTGAAGGTCATGCTGTTCGACCAGGCCAAGGATGAAGCCGACCGCGCCAACCGGCTCGCCCGCTTCAGGCGCGAGGCCGAGGTGCTGGCGCGCATCAGTCACCCGAACATCGTGATGGTGACCGACTTCGGCGTCGTCAGCGAAGAACAGTTGCCCTACATCGTGATGGAATTCATCGAGGGGACGACCCTCCGGAAGTACGCGATGGCCCAGGGCGAGGTCACGGTGGATTTCGCCATCGATGTCGCCAAGCAGATTTGCGCCGGCCTTCACGCTGCCCACGCGCAGGGGGTCGTTCACCGGGACCTGAAACCCGAAAACGTCATGCTCCAGTTTCTGGCCGACGGTGACGTGATGGCGCGGGTCCTGGATTTCGGCATCGCCAAACTGGCGCCGGACGGAACCGAAGGGACCGAAGCGCTCACGACCGACGGGCCGGGACTCGGCTCGCCGGGGACGCCAAAATACATGGCCCCCGAGCAGATCTTCGGCCACCCGGTCGATATTCGCGCCGACGTTTTCGCCATCTGCCTGATGGTGTACGAGTTACTGACCAAGAAACTGCCGACCGTCCTGCTCGCCGACCCGAAACCGCTCGACTCGATTCGCCCGGACATTCCCGTCCAGCTTGACACCATCATCCGCAAGGGGCTCGCCAAACTTCCCGAGGACCGGCAGCAGACCGCCATCGCGTTGCGGCGCGAATTCGACGCCCTCGAACAGAGCGTGGCCGCCGAGGCCGTTTTGCGGGACCGTCTGACCCCCGGGAAAGGCCAGGCCGCCCTGCCCACCACGCCGGGTTTCGAGCCGGTCACGATGTCGCATCGCGCGCTGACGCAGGCGATTCTCGTGGACCAGACGTCCGCGCCGAAGAGCGGCGGCAGTCCGTTGAAATGGGTCGCCGTTCCGGTGTTGCTGGCGGCCATCGGCGGCGGATGGTTTTTCTATCCCCAGATCAACGCCGCGCTCGGGCTCGGAAAGCCGGCGACCGCCAGCAATGCCATTCCGGCGGCGGCGATGCCCAGTTTCATCGCCTTTCCCGGCGGGACGGTGACCATCGGCAGCGATCGGGGCGACAAGCTTTCCCGTCCGGAACATCCCGAAAAGGTTTCCCCCTTCCAGGTTTCCGCGACGCTGGTGACCAACCGGCAGTACTACGAATTCGTCAAGCGGACGAGTTACAAGCCGCCGGCGGTGTGGAACGGCCCCGAACCGTCCCCGAAAGAGGCCGAAAAACCGGTCACGGGCGTGAGCTGGAACGATGCCAACGCCTACTGCCAGTGGCTCGGCAAGGAAACCGGCAAGAGCTATCGGCTGGTCAGCGAAAGGGAATGGGAATATCTGGCCCGGAACACCGACCGACGTGGCATTCAGGACATTCTCAAAGGTTTTCTCGAATGGACGCGGGACAGTCAGGCGGGGTATCCGGGGGCCTCAAAGGTCGAATCGGACTCGACGGTCAGAATCTTCCGGGGACGTCCCGAGGATCATCCCGAAGAAGAGAAGACGTTCCGATTTCCGCAAAAACCCGATTTTACCTACGAGTTGCTCGGTTTCCGCATTGTTCAGGAAGCCGGCGGCGGAGGACAGTAAACATGTCTGGAGCATCGGCTTCGGAGTATTACAAAAAGCTTATCGGCGAAACGCTCAACGGAAACTACCGGATCGAACGCATGATCGGTTCGGGCGGGATGGGGGCCGTATTTCAGGCCACCCACCTTGCGCTGGGCAACAGCGTGGCCGTCAAGGTACTGGCGCCCGAACTGGCTTCCGACATGTCGCTGGTCAAGCGTTTCCAGCGTGAAGCCCGCGTCGGGGGCAATCTCATGCACCCGAACATCGTCCGCGTCCAGGATTTCGGGAAGACCGACGAGGGCATCCTGTTCATGGTGATGGAGTTTATCGACGGCGAGACGCTGGCCGGCAAACTCACCAAAAACGGACGACTTTCGCTGGAAGAGACCATCGTCATCGTCGAGGCCCTGTGTGACGCCCTCACGACGGCGCATAAAAACAACCTGCTTCACCGCGATCTCAAGCCCGCCAACATCCTCATCGGCAAGCTCAACGGTCGGGAAGTGGTCAAACTGCTCGATTTCGGCATCGTGAAGCTCCTTCAGCCGGATGAACATCAGTCCCAGTTGACCGCCGTCGGACAGGTTTTCGGAACGCCGCTCTACATGGCCCCGGAACACCTGATGGGACTGACGCTGACGCCGCAGGCGGACCTCTACAGTCTGGCCGTCATGACCTACGAAATGTTGACCGGGGCCCTGCCGGCGGATCAGGAAGACCTTCGCAAGCTGCTGGAACAGAAGATGAAAGGGACGGCTTCCGTGACGACCCACGTCGCCGACCTGCCGCCCGCGCTCGACGAGGTTTTCGCCAAGGGGCTGGCGTCGAATCCGGAAAGCCGCTACGCGACCGCCAACGACTTCCTTCAGGCCGTCAAGGATGCCCGCAAGCCCGACACCGCCAAACTCCGGGCCAAGGAATTTTCCGAACGCGCCACCCAGCCGATTGAACCCCAGCCGGCGCCTGAAAAGGCTTCGGGCGGCTTTTTCGGCTTTCTCAAGCGACTCTTCGGCGGGAAATAGAAGCGAACAGCAGGCAGCCGCCAGTGGTCAGTCGCCAGCTTTTCACTGACCACTGACCACTGGCGACTGACTGCTGTTTCCTACTGAAATTCCAGCGTCTGCCCGCTTTTGGCGTTGAAGATGATGTTTTTGACGTCGGGCTGCTGAACGAACCGCACCTGCTTCAGAATTTCTTCCTCCCGCACGCGCGTCTCGCCCACCTTGAATCCGGCCAGGGTCGACTCGGTGATGACCCAGTCCTTGTTGAACCACTTCAGGCTCAGGCCGTTCGCGTCGGTGAAGTTCCCCTTTTGAACCGCCACCGTGATGTGGTGTGGGCAATAGAGCATCAGATAGGGATCGCCGGTCTGTTCGAGCAGGGAACAGAGCAGGATCGTCTTGTTGCTGCAATCCGACCGGCGGCTCATCAGCGTTTCGTTCGGGCGCTTCAGGGTCTCGAACGGGGCCAGTGCCTCGGTTTTATCGTAGGCAATCTCGTTCGAAACGAAATCGAGCAGCCGCTGTATTCGCTTCTCCCGGAACTGCGGGTCGGAAGGCGACAGGTCGGCGGTCAGATTCTCGACCAGCCGTTTCAGCGACGGTTCGCCCGCTTTCCCGACGTACGCGCCGTGGTTGTAGAAAATCAGCGGCGAGCCGGCCATCCGCTCACCGGTGTCGGCCCGCAGTTTCCCCCCGTAAATGCTTTTGTTCAGAACGAAATCCGCCAGTTCCACGAGCGTCATGCTGTAGGTGCCGCGCTCGAACTTGAACGTCAGCGACTGGTTCGGGTCAATCCGGATGTTCTTGATGTTGGTCCGGAAGGCGACATCGGTTTTTTCGTCGCGAAGGACCCCGAACCGCCCGACTTTCAGATACCCGTATTCCTCGCGCGCGACCTCAATCATCGTCGGGTCGAGCATGACCTTTTCCTTGGCCGCCTGAAGGCGTTCGGGCGTGTTGTCGGCTTTCGAAATCGAGAGGATAACATCTTCCGTATCAATGAAATACAGTTCGAGGTGGAGGTCGCCGAGAATCTGTTTTTCGAAATCGCGTCCGGCAAACCGGGGCTGCGCGAGGTACGAAATGATGTAGGACCGGAGCGCGTCCGGCTTGTACTGCTGCTTTTCGGCCTGCGAATTCTGGTATGCCTTCTTGGCGATGGCGAACGGAATCCACTGAATCCACCCGATCTGCTTCATCAGAAACAGCCCGAGCAGCACGACGAAGGCCACGCCCGTAATTCCGAGCAGCCATTTGATTTCCGACCGATTGCTCGGCGGATCTTCCTGCGGTGTGGAGTTGGAAAGGCCGAGTGACATGTGGAAAAGGTGTCGGGTTTCAGGTGTCGGGTGTCAGGTTCAAAAAAAGCTGTCGGGTATCGGGTGTCGGGTTTCATGTTTCAAATCAGTTGTAGAATCGCCGTATTCAGTCGGAACAATTTCAAAGTTCATTGTGAGCACAGCGAAATTGTTTGAACCCGACACCCGATACCCGACACCTTTTCCGATCCCTACTTCCGCTTGTGCCGCTCAAACCACGCCTGCAAATACAACTGCTGGGCGAGCTGGTGCGTCGGACGCCGCCAGCCGTGGAATTCATCCGGCATCCGGACCATTAACGTCTCTTTTTTCAACATCTTGAGGGCACGGTAGAACTCTTCGGTCTGGCTGATCGGCGTCCGCAGGTCGGCTTCGCCGGTCATGACCATCGTCGGCGTCCTGATGTTTGCAACGTAGGTGAGCGGCGACCGGGCGGCGAATTCCTGCGGGTCTTCCCACGGGTATTTGCGGAACTGGTCGTACCAGGTGACCGGGCCGTCGGTCGTGCCGACGAAGGAATGCCAGTCGATGACGGGCCGCATCGAAACGGCGCCCGCGAACCGGTCGGTGTGGCCGACGATCCACGCGGTCAGCACGCCGCCGCCCGAACCGCCGCACACGAACAGGTTTTTCTCGTCGATGAAGCCTTTCGAGATGGCCGCGTCCACGCCCGCCATCAGGTCGTCGTAGTCCTTGCCGGGATACGAATACTGAATTCCGTTGACGAAATCCTGCCCGTAACCGGTTGAGCCGCGAGGGTTTGTATACAAAACGGCGTAGCCTTCCGCCGAGAAGTTCTGGAAGGCCCAGTTGAACCCGACGTTGTACATTGACCACGGACCGCCGTGAATCCACAGCACCAGCGGGTACTTTTTACCCGGTTCGTAGTTCGCCGGTTTGATGAGCCAGCCCTGGGCCTTGCCGCCGTCCGGCGCGGTGAAGTTGAGTTCCTCGGCGTCACCGAGCGTCATTCCGGTAAGAACGTCGGCGTTGACGTCAACCAGTTCGGTAAAAACTCTCGCGTCCTTGACTGAAAAGGTGACGAGCTTTCCAGGTTCCTTGAAGGTGGACCAGACGGCGACCGCTTGCCCGGAATTCGAAACATCGAATCCCGTCAACGTTTTCCGGCTGGGTTCTTCTCTGACCGCTGGTGTTGATGGGGCAGGTTTCGATTCCGGTTGTGCCGTTTTCGGGGTCGGCGGGTTCTTTTTGCCTTTGCCGGAAGGGATGACTCCGGGGACCATCGTGATGATCTGAACAACTCCGGAATCTCGATTTCCGGAAAGAAACTCGGTCAAATTCGTTGGCGCGCCAGTGAGCGGGGCAAACCAGATGTTCGACGAACCGCGTTCCTCCATCGTGTAGTAAACGCCGGAGCCGTCCTTCGCCCAGAGGAGGTTTGACGGGGAGCTCGGAAGATTTCCAACCCAAAGTTTTTTATTTGTCCCATCCACGTCCATCAGGTAGATGCTCGACAGGTGGAAGGTGAACTTTTTGTAGTCGTAACCAGTGTAGGCAATGCGTTTACCATCGGGTGAGGGGGTCGGGTTGGTGTCCGGGCCGACGCGGTCGGTGAGCGGGGCCATTCCGCCCGTTGCGACCATAACCACGAAAATCTCGGAATTTCCTCGCTCGAATTCCGGGTCGTCCTTCGGAATGCAGGAAACGTAGACTTTCGTGCCGTCGGGCGACCATTCTGGATTGTCGTAGCTGTATTTTCCGTCGGTCAGCCGTTGCGCCGTACCGCCGAGGACGGCATCCACCAGAAAAACCTGCCGTTTGGCCTTGATGACCGGGCCTTGGCCGTCCGCCGCCCACGACATCCGGTCAATCACGGTCGCGGTTTTGGCCGGCTGCGCGCCTTTGGGCAGTTCCGGGAGCTTGATCGGGAGGGCGGAATCGGTATCCGGAACGAGCGTTGAGAACAAAATCCGCTTTCCGTCGGGCGACCAGTGCAGATCGGCGGGTTCGCGCTCGAGATGGGTCAACTGCGCGATTTCTCCCTTGTCTATATAAAGGACGTGAAGCTGGTTCGTGCCGTCGCGGTCGGCGATGAAGGCGATGCGCGTGCCGTCGGGTGACCAGACCGGGTTGCGCGCGCTGTAGGTGTCGCCGGTCAGTTCGCGGGTGCGTGTGCCGTCAGTGGCGGCGATCCAGAGCGAACTGCGGTACTGGTCCTTCAGCTTGTCGGTAAAGGTACGGGTGAACACGACCTGTTTCCCGTCGGGCGAAATCGCCGGACCGGTCACTGACTCCATGTCGTAAAAGGTTGATTTATCGAGGACTTTCTTCGATTGGGCAGGCGCGGAGATGGGCAGAAAGCATAGCCCGAGGCCGAGCAGGAGCGTCAGACCGGTGTTTTTTTTCATGTTGAAACCTTTTGATGAGCCACGGATTACACGGATTACACGGATTCAATTCAAGCTTCCAAAACCCAAAACCCAAAACCCAAAACCCCAAACCCAAAATGCACTACAGCTTCTTCAACATCGCCTTGGCTTCTTTCTTGTAGGCGGCGTCTTCGCGTTCGTGGTTTTTTGAAAGCGGGGCGTCGATGACCCACTGGAGGTGTTCCTTCGCCTTTTTCTTGTCGTTGAGCGACTGGTAGCACTCCGAAACGTAGAGGTGATTCAGGTAAAATTTCGGGCCGAATTCGAGTGCCGCCTCGAAGCATTCGAGCGCCTTGCGGTTGTCGCCAATGGAAACCGGCCAGCCGGGAACCTTGTTGTAGATGCGTCCGAGAACGCGCCACGGGCCGCCGTAGAAGTAGGAATCGTCGATATCGAGCACCCGCTCGGCGCATTGCTGGATCGGCTTGATGAGGGAAAGGCTTTTCAAAATCCCCTTTTCCTGCCCGAAGCAGCCGTAATTGACGCCGAGCCAGAAATTGCCTTCAAGCGATTGCTCGTTGAGCGCGACGGCTTCCTCGCCATACTCGACGCCCTGCTGATACATCCCCAGCTTTTCCTTCGCCGGGGCAATCTCGCCGCGCCAGTAGTAGAGTTCCGACAACAGACCGTAGGCCCAGTCGCACTTGCTGTCCTTTTCGAGCAGCGTGCCAATGGCGTCTTCGGCCTTGTCGAGATTGTCGTTGGCCAGCTCGCGTTCGTTGATGAGGGCGCGAACCTTGGTAAACACGGCCTTGTGTTTCATCGGACACCTCACGCACGCCGCCGCGGACGGGCGGGACATGAATTTGATTTCTGGTGATGGGAAAAGCGGTCGAGGCGACTGCCTACAGCGGACGATAGCCCAGAAGTTCAGTAAAGACAAGGGGTTATGGCTGAAAGGTGTCGGGTGTCGGGTATCGGGTTTCAGGTAGTACAAGTTTTGAGTGATGCATTTTCGGTTTTGAGGATTGCAGCCATGAATTCAAAAATCATCACTGAAAACTCAGAACCGGTTTTACCTGAAACCCGAAACCCGAAACCCGATACCTTTTCCCTCCCGATCCCTGTTCCATGAAATTCTTGAAACCTGTCCGCAAAGGGTGACGTAGTTGAATCGCATCCGGCACAATCGAACGTTGTAATCTCAAATCATCTGATTTTCTTGCGAGGCACTCCGAAATGGCACTCAGTCGGACGAAAAAATTCTTGATCGTCGGTGGCGTATCCCTGGTTCTCATCGCCATCGTCGCCGCCAGTCTGATGACCCGCTCGACCGCGGCCGTCAGCGTGGAAATCCAGGACGTGAAGAAACGCGAACTCCTGGAATCCAAAGTCTCCGCGTCGGGCGAAGTCCGTCCGGTCGAGTTGTACAACCTGACGGCTGAAGTCGCCGGTCGGGTCACCGATATCTATGTCAAGGAAGGCGACCTGGTTCGAACTGGACAACCGCTGGTCAAGGTTGACCCGACCCAGCAGATCACCTCGCAGCAGAGTTCGGAAGCGCAGTTTCGGGCTGCCGAACAGGATGCGCGTTCGAATGAAACACAGGTTCTGACGGCCCGGAATTTGGTGACCCAGAACAAGTCACAACTGATCTCGGCGGAAGCCGATCTGGCGCGGTTCAGGGCGCAACTGTCGCTTCAGGAAGCCCAGCTCAAGCGGACGACCGAACTGGTCGAAGGTGGCGTTTCCTCGCGGGCAGATTACGACACGGCCAGGGCCAACTACGACACGGCTAAGGCGAGCTACGAATCGCAGATTGCCCAGGTCGAGCGCATCAAGCAGATCATCAAGGAAGGCGAAATCGGCGTCAACCGGGCCGAAACCGCGGTCAAGGCTTCGTGGCAGCGCGCCAATTCCGCCAAGGCCAATTTCGCCAGTGCGTCCGATTTTCTGAACCGGACCGTTCGGAAAGCCCCGATTGACGGCGTCGTGTCGAGCCTCCCGGTGCGGGTCGGTGAATTCGCCATTGCCAACCTGAGCAGCACCCCGCTGATGACCATCGCCGACATGTCGCAGGTCAACGTCGAGGTCAAGGTTGACGAAACCGACATCGCCAACGTCAAGGTCGGCCAGCCCGCCAAGGTCAAGGTGGATGCGCTCGGTGAAGCCGAAATCGACGGTGAAGTCGCCGAAGTCGGCCAGAGCGCGGTGACCCGCTCCGGGCAGACCATCGCGGCGAACAATACGTCGCAGGAAGCCAAGGATTTCAAGGTCAAGGTTCGTCTCAAGCCGAACGACAAGGATCGCATCCGGTTGCGTCCGGGGATGTCGGCGACCGCCGTCATCACGACCGATACCCGCCGCAGCGTGGTCGTGGTGCCGCTTTCGGCCCTGGTCAGCCGCGACGCGAATGATCTGGCTGGCGGAAAGCCCGGCTCGACGCCCGCGCCGCAACCGGTGGCCGGTGGCGACAAGGACAAAAAGGCCAAGCGCGAAGACATCCAGGGCGTGTTCATCGAAAAGAGCGGGAAAGCCGAATTCGTTCCGGTCAAGACGGGCATCACCGGCGACACCGATATCGAAATCGTGACCGGACTGTCGGAAGGACAGAAAATCATCACCGGGCCGTTTACCCGCCTCCGGACGCTCAAGTCCGGGACCGCCATCACCAAGGAAGGCAAGGATGGCGGCGGCGAGAAGAAGTAGCCGGCAATAGTGGCTAGTAGTTAGTAGTTAGTAGTTAGTAGTTAGTGGTTATTGGTTTGAGGCAGGTGGTCAGATGAATGAACTTTAACCCATCAATCGGATGTACCGCCCACTAACTACTAACTGCTAATCGCTAACTGCTCCCTCCGGCCCTTGCTTTTCCCCGCGCGTGTACCAACCATGGGAGGCGTTTCCCGCATTCGGTTCTCGAATCGACTCGCGAAACGCCATCCTGAACGAAAGTCGTAGGCCGCAAACCCCTTGGAGAACCCGATGACCATGCCCGCCACCGCCAGCGCCCTTGCCCCCGTCGCCTCGCCGATCGCGCCCGCCGCTTCCACGATCATCGAGACCAAGGACATCTGGAAGACCTACAAGATGGGCGACGAAACCATCCACGCCCTTCATGGGGTGAGCTTTTCGATTCTCCGGAACGAATACATTGCCATCGTCGGCCCGTCGGGTTCGGGGAAATCCACCCTGATGAACCTGATCGGTTGCCTCGACACCCCGACGCAGGGCGAATACTGGCTGAACGGCAAGCTGGTATCGAAGATGGACGATGACGAACTCGCCCATATCCGCAACAAGGAAATCGGGTTCGTCTTCCAGACCTTCAACCTGCTGCCCCGCGCCAGCGCGCTCCACAACGTCGAACTTCCGCTGATCTACAACGGAACGTCGAGCGGTGAACGGGTCAAGCGGGCCAAGGCGGCGCTCGAACAGGTCGATCTGGCGCACCGGATGGGCCACAAGCCGAACGAACTCTCCGGCGGTCAGCGTCAGCGCGTCGCCATCGCCCGGGCGCTCGTCAACAATCCCTCGATCATCCTGGCCGACGAACCGACCGGAAACCTCGACTCGACCACCAGCCAGGAAATCATGGCGCTGTTCGACGTCCTTCATAAGCGCGGAAACACGATCATCCTCGTCACCCACGAGCCGGATATCGCCTCCCACGCCCACCGGGTCCTGACCATTCGCGACGGACGCATCGCCACCGACACCCGCAATCGCTGATGAGGCCCGACTGAATGATTCTCTCACGCAGGTTTTTCATGAAGAACGCATCCCTCGGGTGCGTTCTTCTCGTTTTTTTCGGGTGCTGTTTCGGCGTTCCGGTTGCCGCCGCCCGCAAGCCGGTCCGGACCGTCGCGGTGACGTTCGACGATCTGCCGGGCAGTTCCATCCGAGATTTCGCGGCCAAGCGGGCGTTCAACGAAAAACTGGTGGCGTCGGTCAAACGCCAGGGCGTACCGGCCATCGGGTTCGTCAACGAAGGACAATGCTACGACGGCGAGACGCTCGAACCGTCCCGCATCGAGATTCTTCGCCTTTGGACCGCCGCCGGACTCGAACTCGGCAATCACACCCGGACGCACCGTGACTTCAATGTGCTTTCGCTTGAAGACATCAAGTGGGAAGTGACCGAGGGAGAAGCGATTACCCGCCGGTTGCTTGGAACGACACCCTGGAAGCTGCGGTTCTTCCGGCATCCGTTTCTGCACACCGGCGGAAACGCCGAAAAGAAAAAGGCCATCGAGGCGTTTCTGGCCGAACGCGGCTACCGCATCGCGCCGGTCACGATTGACGACGAGGACTGGATCTTCGCGCGGGCCTACGAACTGGCCCTTCTGGATGGCGACGTGAAACTGCAACGGCGGATTCGGGATGCCTACGTGCCATACCTTGCCACCGTGTTCGATTACTACGAGCGCCAGTCAGTCGTCCTGTTCGGTCGCGAAATCAGCCAGATTCTGCTCCTGCACTCGAACCAGTTGAACGCCGATACCTTTGACGACGTGGCGAAGATGCTGCGCCACCGGAATTACCGGACCATCCCGCTCGAAGCCGCGTTGAACGACCCGGCCTACGCCACGCCCGACGAATACCACGGACCCGCCGGAATCTCCTGGTTTCACCATTGGATTCTCGGGGCGGGGAAGAAGCAACTGCTGGTCCCGAACGAACCGCATTCGCCGGGTTTTGTCCGCGTGGCTTCCCGGTTGACGGGCATCTGATCCCCAATCCGTCGAATTGGGTGAATTTTTTTATGCCGAGTGCTAACGTTGCGCCTCGTTCGGCCCGACTTCCCCTCGAAAGACGGTACGCGTTGAAGATGAGCGACCAGACCATCAACGAAACCGTGGCCCCCGCCCACACCCACGAGCGGCTGGAGTTCACCATTCCAAGCGTCATCGAGCGCATGCATGACGTTTTGAATGAACTGACCGAACGCCTCGAAGCCCGCGGATTGGTGCAGCCGCACTCGCATCTGTTCGTCGCCCTCGACGAAGCAATCGCCAACGCCATCAAGCACGGCAACAAGAGCGACCCGGACAAAAACGTCCATATCATCGCCGACATGAGTGACGAGGAAGTCACCTTCATCATCACCGATGAAGGCGACGGGTTCGATCTCGCGAACCTGCCCGACCCGACCGACCCGCACTACCTGATGCGGCCCTGCGGACGCGGCGTCATGCTGATTTACCACCTGATGGACGACGTCCAGTACAACGAACGCGGCAATCAGGTGAAAATGAAGAAAAAAGCGGAAAAGCAGTGACGAGTAGTTAGCGGTCAGTGGTTAGCAATTAGCATTTTTTCTACCACTAACTGCTTTCCGCTAACCGCTCACTACTAACTGCTGTCTACTCACTACTGACTACTCAAGGAGTTGGAATGGCCCTGCTTCGCGAGGGAATGCCGAACCTCAACCAGTTGGCCGAACTGGAACCGCTTTCGACCGGCGACATCATCGACCGGGCGGTTCAGATTTACCGGCACAACTTCGGGCAGTTGCTGGCCATCGCCGCGGTGCCCGCGCTGACGTCCTACGCGGGAACGCTCATGGCGGCCTACGGCACGACCGCGATTGCGCATGGCACGCAGATTCTGGGCTCCGTGATGCTCGCCGCCGGGTATCTGCTGGTATATCTCCTCGGA
>JAAFHI010000701.1 GCA_013298335.1 Actinomycetota bacterium | reverse complement strand
GCGGCGGGAGTTCGTCTTCGTCATCGCCCTCACCAAACGGGTCCTCTTCGTCGGAATCCTCGGATTTGACCTTTTTCGGTTTCTTTTCCTTGTCCGGGACCGGTGAATTCGCGCCATCGCGGGGCGACAGCCGCAGTTCGGTCGCAAACTCCGACAGCACCACCCGTTTGACGTCCTGAAACACCGGCAGCGGCTGCCACGGCTGCGCGCCGTGAAGAATGCTTTTCTCGAAAACCGAGCTGTCCTTGTCCTTCAGCGCGGGCAGGCGCTGACCGGTCACGAGAAGCTGCTTCCCGAAATCGAGCGTGATCTGCCGGTCGAAGATGACGACCGTCCCGCCCTGCGCCAGCCACTCCTTGAGCGCGTCAAATTCCTTTTTACCCGGATTCGACTGCGGCGGCGGCGCGACCACCACGAGCGCCCGGATGCCCGGCGCATCCTTCAACTCGGTATAGGGCCGCCGCCAGCGACCGACCGGATACCCCGATTCATCGAGCAGCGTGTAGAAACCGAGCGTGCCGTATTCCCGCCCGCAATAGGTTGAACGATCCCCGTTCTCCTCGTTTTCCTTCGGCGGCTCCGGCTTGACGTAGAAAAGCAGGTTCAAACCGATCAACCCGGCCAGAATGACCGCGATAATGAGAATGTTGAGCAGTGCTTTTCGGTTCATGGGAGGAAGAAGAAGGGGTCAGGGGTCGGGGATCAGGTGGGGTTTTAGGTTCTGGGTTTTGGGTTTTAGATTTTAGGAATGAACGGGTGATGACTGGCTACTGAAAACTCACTGCTGACTGCTGGCCGCTGGCCACTTTTACTTCGGGGCACCGGGACCTGATCCCTGATTCCTGTCCCCTGATCCCTTTCCTCACGCGGCTGCCGGCAACGCGCCGAAGGCTTCGCGGTAGCGGGCGACGAATTCTTCGTACTCGCCCGCGCCGACGGTTCCCTGGCCGTACCAGATCAGGTCGAAGCGGTCGGTCAGGTCGCGCATCGGCGGGTACAACCGCACCTGCGCGCGCACCGCCCGGAGGTATTCGCGGTTGGTGAGCGACGGCTCGATGCGGATGACGTCGCGCTTGTCCATGTCATAGAGCAGCGCGATGTACACCTTGCGGACCGCCTGCCGGTAGTCGCCCGCCTGGGCGTACTTCGCGGCCTCGGCCATCAGTTCGTCCACCGTGGTCTTCTCGTCGAGCACTTCTCCGAGAATCACCCGCTTGCCGGATTCCTTTTCTTCCTTCGGCGCGCGCTTGAGGAAGCGGCGATAGAGGACGACCCCGAGCAGCACCACGCCCGCCGCAAGCACGACATACAGGATCACCCGCAGCACCGCGGCATATTTCGGACTCTGAACGTCCGCTCCCGGCGCGACCCGCGACAGCCACTTGAGCAGTTTCTCCGTGAGCCATTCCTGCAACTTCTCGAAGGGCGTCTTTTCCTTCTTCACCGGCTGGAATTCGGGACGGGAAAGAATTTCCGAAACGTTTGCCCGCTTTCCGGCGCCCGCCGGGTCGGGAATTTCGCCCCGCGCAAGCTGTTCGTCGAGGGAACGGAGCAGGTCATCGAGCCGCTTCAGCGTCGCAATCGAGGTCGCGCAGTCAACGGCGTCGGCCTGCCGGGAGAGCAGATCGAGGATGGGCCGGTTTTCCACCTGAACCGTCTGCCGGGCGTCGATCGTTACCATTTCCTTGGCGGGAAACCGGGCTTCGAGCGCCTTCCGGATTTCCTCCGGAAGATGGCTCGTCGCCGACCACTCGCGCGCGCGGACGCTTGTGCAGGGGATCGTCTCCTTCACGACCTTTTCGACCGTCTTCGACGCCTGCCCGACCCGGGTCCGGTATTCCGCGAGCGGCGTGTCGGCGCGAACGACGGCGGGAAGGAAAAACAGAAATCCGACGATCACCAAAAGCGGGAAACGCGGAACGAACGCCCGGAGCACGCTCATCCCGTTCAAACAATTGAACTTCCATCCGCTTTTCATGGTTTCGTCCCCTGCGTTGCGCATGCTCGCTCCTCTGACGACTCGCCGCCCCGATAGGTCGCAATCACGTCAATCGTCCCGACGATGTTCCGGTTGAACTCGGGCAGTTCCCCGGCGGGAATCCAGTATTCCTCGTGCTCGCTTCCGCCGACGATATGAACCTCGTACCCGTCGAGAAATGCCGTGCGAACGTCGAACCGGGTCACATAGCCGAGTTTGTCGGCGTTGTACTTCGCGTTCCAGTCGCGGGCGATCTGCTCGGCGTACCCGAAATTGCACACCGGGTAGAAAATCGGCTGGTCAGGCAGACGCGGCGGGAAGGCGGTAAAGCCGCTTTCCTCAATGAGATCCAGTTCACTCTTCCCGACCGGGCGATACAGCGTCACGGTTTCCGTCATGAAAAAACGACTCCACCTATGCCAGCGGTACGTCGAACGCCTCCGCCGCCTGTTTCAAGGCCGCCATGTCGCCGGTAAAAACGATGCCGTGCCAGCCGAGCACCCGCGCGCCGTCAATGTTCGCCGGGACGTCATCTATAAATAAGAGGCGCCCCGGCGCGACGCCGAGTCCGAGGCGACAGTGATCGTAGATTGCGGGTTCGGGCTTGACGGACGAAATATCGCTGGAAAATGTCGCGTGGTCAAACGCTGGCAACCAAGCACAGAGTTCCGTCAGCCGCCGCCGGAAACTCGTCTGCATGTTCGAGAGAATCGCCGTTTTCTTTCCCGCCGCCCGAACCGCCCGGACCCAGTCGAGCATCGGTTCGTTCGGTACCGACCAGCCCCGCGCGTCGCGGTCGGCCAGTTCGGCGACAGTTTCGGGGGAAATCGTCACGCCGCAGCGGTCGGCGACGGCGTTCCAGTAGGCCGCGTCGTCGAGCGCTCCCCGGTCGAATTCGAGCCGGAATTCCGCGAAGGCCGCGACAAACGCCGTCCGCGACGCGCCGAGCCGGGCCGCCAGGGCGTCCACTACCTCCGGCGACTGCGGACGACATAAAACTTTCCCGAAATCGAAGACCACCGCGTCGATCTGGATGGGCATAAACCTTTTTTCTCCTATGGCTTGCGCCATAGGCTCACAATCTGTCGAGCACTCCGCGCTCTTTTTCAACCTTTATTCCTAACTTTTTTTC
>JAAFHI010001040.1 GCA_013298335.1 Actinomycetota bacterium | reverse complement strand
GGGTATCGAAGAGGGGCGGTGCGGGAAATGTCGGCTGACCGGTTCGGCGGAAAATGCGTCGTCGCGCCTGAGTTGCCATTCGTAGGGGGATATCCCGATTCATATCAAGATTTGCGGTCTGACGAATCTTCCCGACGCCCGCGCCGCCTGCGCCGCCGGGGCGGACTTCATCGGTCTCATCTTCGCTCCCGAAAGTCCACGCGTGGTCAGTCTCGCCGTCGCCACCGAGATCCATTCCGCCCTCGCCGGACGCGCACAAACCGTCGGCGTGTTTCGAAATGCCTCCGAGGAAACCATTCTCGAAGCCGCCGAACGGGTCAATTTCGATCTGGTTCAACTCCACGGCACCGAATCGCCCGATTTTTGCCGCCGGATGCCGCGTCCGGTCATCAAGGTGCTGGAAATCACCCCCGAACTGACGGCTTCCGACGTCAACGCCTATGCCGACGTCGCCCGATTTCTCCTTTTCGACCGTCCAAAAGGCGAAACGTCGCCGGATTGGACGGTTCGCGCCCGGTCCTTTCTCGCTACCGTGCCCCCGCCGTTGCCATTTTTCTACGCGGGCGGACTGACAGCCGACACTGTTTCGGATATCGTCCGACAGGTTGCTCCGTTCGGCGTGGACGTGGCTTCCGGCGTTGAAGTTTCCCCCCGTGAAAAAGACCCAGCGAGAATGACCGCCTTCTGCGAGGCGGCCCGAAAAGGACTTTTCTGATGCAGTCTCTCGGTTATTTCGGCGAATTCGGGGGCGTTTACGTTCCTGAAACGCTCATTCCGGCACTCGAGGAACTCGAAGCCACCTTCCTTCGCATTCAGACCGATGATGCCTTCCAGACCGAGTTTCGCGACCTGCTGCGAGACTTCGCCGGACGCCCGACGCCGCTCTACGAGGCGAAAAACCTGTCGCGCGACCTCGGCATCCGGCTTTTTCTGAAACGTGAAGACCTGCTGCACGGCGGCGCGCACAAAACCAACAACGCTCTCGGACAGGCCCTGCTCGCGAAGGCGATGGGCAAGACCCGCATCATCGCCGAAACCGGCGCGGGCCAGCACGGCGTCGCCACCGCGATGGCGGGCGCGCTCCTCGGCCTCAAAACCGAGGTCTATATGGGCGAAGTCGACATGGCGCGGCAGGCCCCGAACGTCTTCCGGATGAAACTCCTCGGCGCGGAGGTTCACGCCGTCACGAGCGGCGGTCGCACCCTCAAGGACGCCATCAACGAGGCCCTGCGCGACTGGATCACCAACCTGCGCGACACGCACTATCTCCTCGGCACCGCCGCCGGCCCGCATCCTTTCCCGACCATCGTCAAATACTTCCAGCGGGTCATCGGCGACGAAGCCCGCGCCCAGATGCTCGAATCCGTCGGACGCCTGCCCGAGTACATCGTCGCGTGCGTCGGCGGCGGCTCGAACGCCATCGGCATGTTCACCGCGTTCGTGGATGACGCCGACGTGAAACTCATCGGCGTCGAACCGGCGGGCAAGGGCATCGAAACCCCCGAACACGGCGCGGTGCTGGCGAAAGGCACCGTCGGAACCCTCCACGGGATGCGCAGTTACGTCCTCCAGGACGAAGACGGCCAGATTCACGAGACCTACAGCGTGTCGGCGGGCCTCGATTACCCGTCGGTCGGCCCCGAACACGCCTATCTCAAGAGCATCGGGCGCGTCCGATATGATTCCGCCGACGATGAAGAGGCGATTCACGGTTTCCACCTGCTGTCGCGCCGCGAGGGCATCATTCCCGCGCTCGAACCGTCGCATGCCATCGCCTATCTCGAACGGCTGGCGAAGGAAATCCCGCCCGGCTCGGTCGTCCTTCTGAATATGTGCGGTCGCGGCGACAAGGACCTGCAAACCGTGATGAACTACGTTTAGAAGTGTCTTGGGAGTCTGGTGGGTCTCGGGAGTCTTGGGAGTCCGATTGCTTGTTTTGAAGGATTTTCTCGACTTTCCCGGAACCTCAGGATTTCTTCAGACTCTCAAGACTCCCGAGACCCACCAGACTCCCAAGACTTTTTATGAACAGTCGTTATCAAAGACGTTTTGAGCAACTGAAATCGGAAAACCGCAAGGCCTTCATTCCGTTCACCGTGCTCGGCTATCCGGACCGTGACCGCTGCCGCCG
>JAAFHI010000163.1 GCA_013298335.1 Actinomycetota bacterium | reverse complement strand
CGGACGCTCGGCGAATGCCTGCGCCGACTCGAAGACGATCTCGAATCGCTCGAAATGGTGGTTGAACTCATTCGTGAGGGGCTGTTCATCCGCCGCGACGCGGTTCAGGGGTGATTTCTGATTTGCGTACCCCGACGCGCTTCAGCCCGACGGATTCGATTCACGAAACTTTGAAGAACCGTTCATCGTACGCGCGCGCGATCCTATTCTTCATGTGCCGAATCGATTTCCGTGGTGGCGAACCCGACCAGTAAAACGAAGTAGAGCGCGTTGGAAGGGATCTGAAGGTTGAAATCCACGAAACTGTGGACCAGGAGCCCCACGCACCCGCTCAGACAGCCGATGCGGATCCAGCGCACCTGGGAAGGGGTGGTCCGGTCGTGGAATCCTTTCCACATCCGGTAAAACAGCCACCCCAGAAATCCGAGCACGATCGCGCCGCCCACGACTCCAAGTTCCGCAAGGCTTTGCAGGTAATCATTGTGCGCCTGCTCGACGCGAAACCGTCCGTCGGAGCGGTCCCAGCGCGGATAGGCGATCTCGTAGGTCCCCAGTCCGGTCCCGAGCACCGGACGCTCCCGGACCAGGCTCATCGTGTTTTTCCAGATGGCAAACCGCCCGATTTCCTTCAACTGGGCCGTGTCCTGATCGTTGGCATTCAAACGGGCCGCCAGGGGCTCGACACCCATCCACCAGACCCCCATCCCGACCATCACCGGAATCAGGAGCAGTCCTCCGGCGGTAATCTGGGGCGACTGTTTCCACTCCCGCGTGGCCAGTGAAGCGAAACAGACGACGAGAATCACCGCCGCCAGCCACCCGCCGCGCGAACCGGAGAGAATCAGAGCCAGAAAAATCAGGATTCCGGCAATCGCGAAGAAAATCCGGGTGTCGTCACCTTTTGAGCGCCGGAACGTCGCCAGCGCCAGCGCGATGGGCGCGATCATTTCCGCGAATCCGGCGAAGTGGTTTCGGTTGACGAAGGTCCCGAACGGCGCCGCCACGCTGAGTTTTCTGAGGGCGGCGTACTGTCCCTGCCCCATGAAGTGCTGAATCACGGCGTACAGCGCAATGACTCCGCCCCACAGTGCCAGCGCAGAAACCGCCAGCCGGAGGCGTTCCCGGGTGGTCACGGTATTGATGACCAGAAAATAAATTACTCCCAGCGAGAGCAGGTGCAGAAACCCGAGGTAGGTCAGAAACGGATCAATGCTTCGGATGGAAGCCGGGGCAAACGGCAGCAATTGAATGCCGACGACGACCAGTACCGCTCCCAGGAAGTACACGCCGGGATTCAGCCGGACCCGGATTGGCTGCCGGTCCAGGACCAGTCGAACCGACCAGACCGCCAGCAGCAAAAAGGCGCAAAAATGGAGAATGCCGCGTGCCCATCCCTCGACCGACCCGAACGGAAGCGGGCTCCAGCACGCGAGCAGCAGGATTCCAGAGGCCACACCGACATCCAGAAATGAAAGCTGGAAGCCGGATGGCGGGATCTGGCTGGAAAATGGCGGAGATTTCATGGTTTTGACCGGTCCGCGGGAGTCGAGGTCGCCGGTTCAAGCGAAAAACCGCCAAACCAGGCCGTCCCGACAATGGCGCATTGCCCCCCGGTCGAGCACTCCGAAGGACGGTAAATGACGATTTCGACGGCATTGACGCCCGCCGGCGCGGCAAATTCGAGTTCATTTCGGGTCCAGGTCTGCGACCCGATCATCGAAGGCGATGACCGCACCCGCCATCCCTGGGGCGCGCTGGCCTGCCGGACTTCAACCACCGGCGGCGACCCGCTGGCAAGCTGGTTGCTCCGGGTAAAGTAGGTCAGCCGGTACCGCCCGTCTCCGACCAGAATGAGCTGGCGGGCGTGTTCAAACGCCTGGCCTTCCGATTCGTACACGATTTTCAGGGCGCCCCCGCGACCTTCGGGGCCGACCGGGTCGATTCGCAATCGCGCGCCGACCTCGGGCTGGGCGTATTTCCACTCGAAGCAGGCATCCGGACTCGGTTTCGCCTGAAAACCGCCATCCTGGACCGCCCCGCGAACCGGCTTGCTCGCCCGCTGCTCCGGCAGGGTCGCCCAGACCTCCCAGGCCGAGGCGAATTCCTTCTGCTCGATCAACTGGCGGACGAACTCGCGGGCGCTCGTGGCCAGTTCGGTCTGGGTTCCGGCGGGAAGCTGCTTCCACCGGGTGACGGCATCCGCCGTCCGCTGCTTTGCCGTCAGGAGTTTCAGATACTGCAACTGGACCGCCGGCGATTCCGGCAGAAGCGACGTGACGAACGCCTGATCGCCATTTGAAATCTGCCAGCCGAGATCGAGCATCAGCGGAGAGGATTCCTCGTCCAGCGCAATCGAACGGCGGGCGAACGGGGCGGCCTCGGCGAGTTTCCCCTGCCGGAAGAGAATGTTGGCCATCTGCCACTGGGGATCGAAGTGGTTCGGGGCGAGGGCCAGCGCGCGTCGGCAGGCGGTTTCAGCCTCCGCCAGCTTGCCTTCGAGCGACAGGGTTTCGCCGAGCGCCAGCCACAAACGATAATCGGCGGGAGCCAGCGCAATCACGCGCTGCAACTCCCGCTCGGATTTCGGAAAGTTTTGAATGTCGGGATCGAGGGCGTAATAACGACCGACGGTCGCCCCCAGACGTGGATTCCACGGAGAGCGACCGGCGGCGGAGTTCAGTTCGGCCAGAGCGGGTTGATGACGCCAGACGTCATCCGACGGATCGTCGCGCAGTGCGAGGAACATTCCGGTGACCCCGATGAGGAGGAATGTCCCGCACAAAAGGCCGCGAAGCAACATTACGGACGGGCCGGGCTAACCGGCGTCTTCCCGGTCGTCACAATCGGCACGATGGCGGCACCAGCGGCGGCGGCAACCACCGAGGCGAGCACCGGAGCCGGAACGGCGCCAATCGGCACAATCACCGGCGGAAGCGCCGGAGCGGCACCGAGGACGCAATCGAAAACGGCAACCCGGAAATCATTGCCTTCCATCGAGTCAACCCGGATGAAACCGCCTTCCAGATAATCCTTGACTTCGGATTCGCCGATGCTTTCAACCATCGGGGCCGTGGAATCGGGACCGGTGAAGATTCCGACCTTGCCCTTCACGACATCCACCCGGACGCACTGGTTGGACGTGATCTGGACCGGCATGCCACTGGTTTTGACCGCCCGGATGACGCCGCTGACGATGTCGATCTTGACCCGACCGTTCGTCGTCTTCAGCGTGAGGTCCGAGCCGTTTCCGATATAGAACTGTCCGACTTCGGCGATGCTCAGAATGGCGTAACCGGTTTTGCCGGTGGTGATCCGACTTCCGTCGGCGATCGCCATCGAATTCGAGAGGGCGTTACCGTTGACCCGAACCTCGCCTCGCGGCGTCAGTTGCGAAGCACCGGCTTGAGCACCAACCTGCGAACGCGGAACGACCGTGATGCACGCCAGCATAAGGGCGGAGATAACGGCCAAGCGCGAAAAAATCTTCTTCATTGCAATTCTCCCAGTGAGGGCCCAAAGGGGCCGCGATCCGATAGAAAACTGAATTACCGAGATGTGATGGTGAAGGGAACTTCAGGATTCGCCGAGTCCCAGGTGGCCTGATAGACCGCGCCGCCATTGGCAAGGCGACGGGTGAAGTAGGCGCGAAACGCCTTCCAGTCGGTGAAGTTCTGGACGTCGCCGCCGCTGTAGCGGGCAATCACGGCCAAGGCGTTGCGCGGGCTGTCAGCCATGCGGGCCCTGCCGCCGCCGAGCTGAACCGAGTTCGGCTCGTCAACCTTGAGGGAGAAATCCCGCCATCCCCAGTTCAGGTAGGAAACCACCATGTCGGCCTTGATGATGTCCGGCAGGTTGGCAATCCGGTTCCGGCTGTCCATGCCGTCGGTGACGAGCATGATGTGGGTGTTCTTGCCCTTGGTGTATTCCGAAAGCTTGGTGATCGCGTCGTAGAGATGCGTCGACACCTTCATGCTGCGGTCGGACGATCCGCTCGACCAACTGCCGGCTTCCTTCTTCAGGGTGTCGACAAGGGCGGTGCGCGAAGTCGTGTAATCCTGAAGAACAACCAGTTCCTCGCTGAACCGGATGACCATCGTCGGGACGGCCACGTTTGAGGGAATGCTCTGCTGCACTTCATCAATCGCCTTGCCGTAGAGGTAGGTCATGCTGTTCGAGGCATCGAGGACGATAATTACCTGCTCAATTGCCTTGAGTTGCGTCACGGTGGCCGGAACGCGATTGCCGCCCTCGGAAATTCCGTAGGAGGCCCCCGCCCGGTCGCCGATCACCAGTTCCTGCCGCTTGAACCCGGCGCCCTGGGCAAAGGCAAACCCCGTCAGCAACGCGCAGGAAACCGCGGTTACTCCAGCTAATTTCGCTTTATTGAAAATGTGCTTCATCACGAATGATCCTCGCTTCGGCGTCTCTCCGCTTGGCTGAACTCGGGCAAACGCGGAAATAAAACCAACTCCAACGACTTACGGTACTTGAAATTTCAAGAAGAGTGGCCCCTTTTTTAACACCCGGTCGGGGTACAGTCAACCTGAAGGATAAGACTTTTCGAGTCTCGGTGTCCCGGAGTCTGGGAGTCTTGGCGTCTCGGAGTCTATGAGTCTATGCGTCGGGAGTCTTGGTGTCCTGGGAAACCAGCGATATTGAGTCGTCCGGCCTCCCGAAAAGAAGCCCCGACACCGCTCCCAAACTCCCGACTCCCAGACTCCCAGACTCCCAGACTCCCAGACTTTCACTTCTCCCGAATGGCTTTTCGGCTCAGAAAGGCGCGTCCCGCCTCCAGCCAGCGGGCCAGGTAAAGCCCTGGAAGCACGGCGGTTCCGGTTTTCCGGTAACGCAGCCGCATATAGGCGGGCGACGGAATGACCATTTCCCAGGCCATCGCCGCGAGCGTCGTCCACGGCAGACCGCCGTTTTCGACCCAGAAGCGCTCCCGGCGAGTCAGGCCGGGGGTCAGAATCGCCTCGGACGGCTCCGTCCCGACGTTTTGCGCGGCAGCGGCCAGCTTTTTCTCGGAAAAGGTCGTCCCAAACCAGGCGCGGGCGAGCCGAAGGCTGCGTTCGCAGAGCCGGAAAACCGATTTTCGGCGGGCGAGGGACAAAAATTCGTCAAATCCGGCGTCATCGAGCGATTCGGTCAGCCGGTGAATGTCGTAAACCCACATGAGCCGGAATTCGTACCCGACGTGCAGCGCCAGATGAAAACAGGCGTGGACCAGCATCGCCGCCCGGTCGGGCGCAAACGCGGCGTCGCCGAGCGCCGGAACCCCCACCCGCGCGGGCCACAGTTCCTCGAAGCTCAGGGTTTTCGCGAACAGCGCCGAATTGCTGATTTCCCGGTGAACGTCGAACAGAATCCGTCCTTTAATATAAGTGGACTGCCGGCTGACCAGATTTCCGGTGATGCTCAACTGTCGGAGGTAGCCCGCATCCTCAAGCAGTTTCAGAAACCGGACGTAGTTTTCGGCCCGGACGAAGAGGTCGGTGTCGAGTTTGGTCCGCACGTAGGGCTGTTCGTACAGCAGATAGCCGAGCGGTGTTCCCTTTAATAAAAGGATGTCGATCCCGGCGGACCGGGCGGCGGGAAGGATGTTTCCGAGCGCCTCGGCGTGGAGAAAGTCGAGGCTGGCCTGGCGGCGGGTGGCGGTTTTGAGCTGGTCGAGCACCACCGCCGGAACGTCGTCAATCCGGCCCGACGCGCGGAGCCGGTGATGGACGAGCGGAGCGACGTCGTAGGTTTCAAGCACCCGGAGAAATTCCGTCGCCCCGGCGGCATCGTCCGGGTGAAACCACTCGAACGGCGCATCGGTCAGAATCGCCCGGAGCAGCGCGTCGGTCGGCGTTTGGGGTGGGTAACTTTCAAGCATGGCGACGCGGCGGCTACCGGCGCTCGACCGAAACGCGCCACGTCCGGTTGCCGAGCGATTCCGAAGTGATGTCGACATCGAGAAACCGCTTGATGACGTCGATGTTGGTTTCGGTGTGGCGCGAGAGCGGCAGCGTCGTGAAACTTCCGCCCGCGCCGAGCGCCAGCGGAATCAGCAACTGGTCGGCGAGATGCTCCCCGACGGCGACGTCCGCCGCGAGGTAGATTTTCGCCTCCGCCAGCGCGTTTTCGGCAACGGCTTCGGCCCGGACGCCCCGGTCGCCGAATCCGGTGAAGGTTTCGGTCACTTCCGACGATCCGACCTCGATGATGACCGCGTTGCCCGGCCCGACCGAGCGGCTGTCGCGCCGGATGCCGAAATCCGCCGAGGGCCACGACATTTTCCGCGAAACGGTTTCGAGTTCGCGGTCTCCGACCGAATCCGGGAGATGTGACAGCAGTGCGGTCACGCGGCGGGACCGGAGTTCGCCCCGCGACGCGAGATCGAGCCGCTGCGGATGCTCCAGCGGAGCGACGCGGGCCGTGAACTTTCCGCCGCCGGCGGGAAAAAATCCGGGCCGGACCAGTTCCACCGTCACCTCGGCCCCGATGCGGCCAACCAGCGGCAGAAAAGTTCGCTCCAGAAAGTCGAAGGGCGGCGCCATCGGATTGTGGGTGCCGCCTTCGAACGTCACCACGCTCGGCCCGTCGGCGAGCATCAAGGCCGGGAAAACCGTCTGAAAGACGAGGGTGGCGCTGCCCGCCGTCCCGACCGCGAAGGCGTATTCGCCCGCCCGGATCGGCCCCGGCGCGAATTCGAGCCGCTGCGAGCCGAGTTCGGCCCCGGTCGCCGTCGCCCCCGAAACGGACACCGCCGCCCGCACGCCGGTCAGGTGCTGCCGCAACAGGCCGGGCGATTTTCTCCCGGCGCGGATGCGTTCAATCCGGAACGGCTTTCCGGTCACCATCGAGAGCGCGAGCGAGGTCCGAAGAATCTGACCGCCGCCTTCGCCCTGCGATCCGTCAATTACGATCATGAAGCACTACCGCCTGAAAATTGATTTCCCGGACCATAGTTGAGACGGACGGCGGGTTCAACGGGATCAGGGATCAGGGATCAGGGATCAGGGATCAGGGATCAGGGATCAGGGATCAGGGATCAGGGATCAGGGATCAGGGATCAGGGATCAGGGATCAGGGATCAGGGATCA
>JAAFHI010000798.1 GCA_013298335.1 Actinomycetota bacterium | reverse complement strand
CGGCCCCATGCTGATCGTGATGGCGTTGTCGAGCGCCGACTGCTCGCGCAGCACCTCGGCGATCTTGTTCTGTGGGGCGTAATCAAGTTCGATGACGTTCGGCATGGTATTCAGTCGCTCGGTCCGGGTGATTCAAACCGCTTGAAAGAGATTGAGACCGTCACTTACGCACCGAAATTCTCAATTCTCAATTCTGCATTCTCAATTCGATCAGTATCCCTGCAACGGAAAATCCTTCCGCAGCGGGTGGCCTTCCAGATCGTCGGGCGTGAGAATCTTCCGCAGGTCGGGGTGGTTCGTGAACCGGATGCCCATCAGGTCGTACGTTTCGCGCTCCAGCCAGTCGGCGGTCGGCCAGACGCCCGACACGGTCGCGATTTCGCAGTCTTCCTCGGTCAGCCGCGCCTTGAGCCGCAGCCGGAAGCCGTTCGTGATGGAAAACAGGTGGTACACGGTTTCAAAACGCGGCTCTTCGTCAATTCCGCGATCAACGGCGGTCAGGTCCGAGAGCAGGTTGAACAGCAGTTTCGGGTCGTCGCGCAGGAAACGGCAGACGGGCACGATGGCGTCGCGCCGGACGTACACCGTGAGTTCGCCGTTGTGGACGATGACTTCCTCGATGGCGTCGGCAAACTGGAGACGCAGTTCGGAGAGGGCGTCGGCGCCGCCCTTCACGAGCGCGACCTGCGCATCGAGCGGGTCGATTTCCGCCTCGACGACGGCGGGGACGTTTGATTCGGGCGCTTCCACTACGCGGCGGTTCCTTCCTGCAACAGATTCTGGTCTTTCCGGTCGCGAATGTGCTCGGTCATGATCTTTTCCTGTAACTTCATCACGGCATAGATGAGCGTTTCCGGTCGCGGCGGGCAGCCCGGCACGTAGACGTCCACCGGGACCACCTGATGCACGCCCTGCACGATGGCGTAGTTGTTGAAGATGCCGCCCGCGGTCGCGCAGGCCCCCATCGAAATCACCCATTTCGGCTCGGGCATCTGGTCGTAGATGCGGCGCAGCACCGGGGCCATCTTCCGCGAGACGCGCCCGGCGACGATCATCACGTCGGCCTGCCGCGGACTCGCCCGGAAGACTTCCGAACCGAACCGCGCGAGGTCGTTGCGCGCCGAGGTGGCGTTCATCATTTCGATCGCGCAGCAGGCCAGCCCGAAGGTCGCGGGCCAGAGCGACGACTTGCGCGCCCAGTTGACGAGGTCATCCAGTCGCGCGGTGAGAATTTCCGGCATCGCGCCGCCGATTGTCGTTTCGATACCCATAAAACCACTCCGATCGCCGAGGTTCAGACGTTTACTTGTTCCAGTTGAAGACGCCCTTTTTCCACACGTAGATATAGCCGATGAAGAGCGTCGCCATGAAAATCATCATCTCGCCATAGACGAACGGCTTCGACAACTGCTCGGCCAGCCTTTTGAACACCACCGCCCACGGAATCAGAAAAATGGCCTCGATGTCGAACAGGATGAACAGCAGGCAGATCAGATAGAACTTGACCGAAAAGCGTTCGCGCGCGCTGCCGACCGGGTCGTTGCCGCACTCGTAGGGCATGAGCTTTTCGCGCGTCTTGAGCCTCGGGCCGACCAGCCGCGACGTATTGAGAATCATCGTCGCCACGAACGCCGCCAGGCCAAAGACCATCAGAATGGGGATGTAGTTCTGCATCGTGGATGTCCGGGAGGAAAGTGCTCGGCGCGGAGGGAAGACCGCCGAACTGTGCGTTTTTATACGACCCTGATAGTACGGAAGTCGGTTGTTGCCGGTCAAGCGGGGCAGGAAGGCGGGCGGGGCATCCGCCGTTCAGCGGTTGTCACGTTTCGCGAGATGGCGCAAGCTACGGCCCGGTCGTTTCGACCTGAATTTTTCGCCGTTTCTTCGCGAGGAATCCGCCGATGCCCGATTTTCCGAACAGCCAGAACCCTGACGAACCGATTGACGCCGACACCGCCGCCGAGCCCGACGCGAAGCCCGAGGCCGAAGCGCCGGGAAGTCTCGACGACCCGAATGTCATCAAGGCCGAAAACGCCGATCCGGCATCCGCCGATGACGCGCCCGTCGGCGAACCCGTGGCGAGCGATGAAACGCCGCCGGTAGATGACCGGGTGCGCGTCCGCTGCCGCTACTGCAACCAGCTCAACAACGTCCGGGCCGGCTGGTCGCCATCGTCGGGCGTCCGGTGCGGCAAGTGCCGGCTGCCGCTCGCCGACAACGGCCATCTCAAACTGGGAAATATTTCCCCACACGACTACATCCACCCGCTCGACTCGCAGGCGCTCAAGACCCTTCAGATGGTGCCGGGCATTGACCCGATTCTGAAGAAGGTGCTGGAAGTGACCGGCGAAAGCTATCTGCGGGTCATGTTTTCGGCGAACGGCGTCCGGGTGTCGGAAAAACAGTGCCCGGATCTCCACGCGAAACTGGAAGTCGCCTGCCAGACGCTCGGCATCAAGCAGCTTCCGGAGCTGTATCTGAGCGTCACCAACCCGATGGGCGGCGGCGGACTCGGCTTCAATGCCTTCACGAGCGGCGTCGAGCGGCCCTTCATCGTGCTTTTCACGCCGCTCATCGAACGGCTCGACGATACCGAGGTGCTGGCGGTCATCGCCCACGAACTCGGACACATCCACTGCAATCATCTTTTATATAAGGTGGCGGCGGAACTGATTTTCCTCGCCGCCAGCGCCGCCCTCGGGGCCGCGCCGCTGCCGCCGGGCATCGCCGAACTCATCGCGATGCCGATTCGGGGGGCGCTTTCGACC
>JAAFHI010000600.1 GCA_013298335.1 Actinomycetota bacterium | reverse complement strand
CGACGCTCTTCCGATCTGCACTTCAAGCGCGGCACCAAGCTGGTGCTCGGCCTCGGTCTCATCATTTTCGGCGTTCTGGCAGTCAACCTGTTCATCACGCCGGTCCTTCCCGCGATTCAACTCGGCCAGCCGAAATCCGGCGGGCACGGGCATTCCGCGACCACCGAGCCCGAGAGCGAAGCCGTGCGTCAGGCGGCGAAGAAAAAGGCCGAGCCGGCCAGACCGACGATCAAGCCAGCCGAAATCAGGCCGGTGGCCGCGCCGACCGGCAACGGCGGGCGTCCGCAGTCAATCGGGTTCTTCGTAAACTGGGACGACACCAGTTTTACCTCGCTCAAGCACAATATCGGCCAACTCGACGTCCTCGTGCCGGAATGGCTGCACCTCGCCGATGCCGACGGGACGATTACGCCCGACGATCCGGTCCGGCAGAAGGAAGTGCTGGCGTTCGCGCGGGCCCAGCGCCCCGACCTTAAAATCGTTCCGCTGGTCAACAACTTCGTCTCGGACCAGATGCAGTGGCAGGACAGGACCGTCGCGAAAATGCTCGCCAATCCGACGGCGCGGGCGAGGGTGGTGGAACAACTGCTGGCCTACGTGAAGGCCAACGGATTCGCCGGGGTGAGCATTGATTTCGAAAACATCCCCGAGACCAGCCAGCCGATGCTGCAAACCTTCATGGCCGAACTCGGCGAGACGTTTCACAAAAACGGGCTCGAAGTGACCATGAATGTGCCGGTGGCCGACTCGAATTTCGATTACCGGGCCTACGCCAAAGCCTGCGACCAGTTGATTCTGATGGCCTATGACGAGCACTGGAGCGAAAGCACCGCCGGGCCGGTGGCGTCGCGGAAGTGGTTCAACGAGGCGGTACGGGCGCGCATGGCCGAACTCCCCGCCGACAAGTTCATCGTTGCGCTTGGAAACTATGGGTACGACTGGAAGGGCAAAGAGTCGAAAGCAACCGAAATCACCTACCAGGAAGCCATGCAGACGGCCAGGGATTCGGAAGGAAAGGTCGCACTTGATGCGGCGAGTCTCAATCCGACGTTCGATTACTACGACGAGGCGGATGCCCTTCATCACGTCTGGTTTCTCGATGCGGTGACGACCTTCAATGAAATGGCCGAAACCAATCCGCTTCATCCGCATGGATACGCGCTGTGGCGGCTCGGCGCGGAGGACCCGTCGATCTGGGGCGTATTCGGACGGAATTCGCAGCCGAACGAAGCCGCCATCGCGGCGCTGCGGACCATTCATTACGGCTACGACATTGATTACGAAGGTGAAGGCGAGATTCTCAAGGTCGCGTCCGAGCCGCGCGAGGGGAGCCGCGGCATCACGTTCGATTCGAATTCGGGAATCGTCACGGATGAAAAGGTGGGCGCCTTTGCCTCGCCCTATGTCATCCAGCGCTGGGGCGCGAGCGCCAAAAAGAAAATCGCGCTGACGTTCGACGACGGCCCCGACCCGGAGTTCACCCCGGCGATTTTGAACGTCCTCAAGGAAAACCACGCCCCGGCGACGTTTTTCATCGTCGGCGCCAACGCCAACATGCACCCTGAACTCCTTCGCCGGATGATGGCCGAGGGGCATGAAGTCGGAAATCACACCTACACCCATCCGAATATCTCGATTATCGGGAACGAGCAGGTCACGCTTGAACTGAACGCCACCCAGCGGCTGCTCGAAAGCCAGATCGGTCGGCGGACGCTCCTGTTTCGCCCGCCCTACGCGGAAGACGTCGAACCTGAAAATCCCGAGCAGGTGAAGCCGCTGCTCGAAGTCGGACAGCGCGGGTACTACACCGTCGGCATGCAGATTGACCCGAACGACTGGAAGTCGCCGGGGACCGACGCCATCGTGTCGAGCGTGCTCGAACAGGCCGAAGCCGGGCAGGGAAACATCGTTTTGTTACACGACAGCGGCGGAGACCGCTCGCAGACGGTGGCGGCGCTGCCCCGCATCATCAAGGCCCTGCGTGAAAAAGGATATGAACTGGTCACGGTTTCCGACCTGATGGGCGTCAGCCGTGATGCCGTGATGCCGATTGTTCCGGCCAGCGAGAAGGTCGCCGCCCGCGTTGACGACGCCGGGTTCTCGATCATCGGTTTCGGCGATCGGGTGATGGAATGGCTGTTCATGCTGGGGATCGTGCTCGGCGTCACGCGGGTCCTGTTCGTGAGCGGACTGGCCGTTTTCTCGAAGTTTCAACGGCGTCCCCGGCTGGCGGAAGGCGCGTTGCCGCGGGTGAGCGTGATCGTCCCCGCCTACAACGAGGAAAAGGTCGTCTGCGAGACGGTCGCGTCGCTGCTCGCGTCGGATTACGGGAATTTCGACATCATCGTGGTGGATGACGGCTCGTCCGACGGGACCTTCGCCAAGGTGGTCGAGCAATACGGCGCGCATCCGAAGGTGAAGGTCTTCACCAAGCCGAACGGCGGCAAATCGGCGGCGCTCAATTTCGGAATTTCCCAAACGGACGCCGAAGTGGTCGTCGGACTCGACGCCGACACGGTTTTCCAGAAGGATACGCTGCGGCTGCTGGTTTCGCATTTCGCCGATGCGCAGGTCGGGGCGGTGGCCGGAAACGCCAAGGTCGGCAACCGGGTGAACCTGATGACCCGCTGGCAGGCACTCGAATACGTCACGAGTCAGAATCTCGACCGGCGGGCCTACGATGTTTTGAACTGTATCTCGGTCGTGCCGGGGGCCATTGGCGCGTGGCGGCGCGAACTGGTCGTACAGGCGGGCGGCTTCACCGGCGAGACGCTGGCGGAGGACGCCGACCTGACGATTTCGATTCTGCGGATGGGCTACCGCATTCGGTACGAGGATCGGGCCATCGCCCGCACCGAAGCGCCGGATTCCACCCGGACGTTTCTCAAGCAGCGGTTCCGCTGGATGTTCGGAACCTTGCAGGCGGTCTGGAAGCACCGCGACATCGTGTTTCGGCGCAAATACGGGGCGCTCGGGATGTTTGCGCTTCCGAACGTACTGGTTTTCCAGATCTTCTTTCCGCTGATTTCCCCCATCATGGACGCGCTGATGCTTGGCACCTTTGCCAACGCGGTCTGGCAGCGCACCCAGCATCCGGGGTCGCCGCTCCCGAACGGGCTGTGGCACGCACTGTTTTACTACGCCCTGTTTCTGGCAGTCGATTTCGGCGCGGCGCTCGTGGCCTTCATCCTCGAACCGCGCGAAGACAAGCGGCTGTTGATCTGGCTTTTCCCGCAGCGGTTTTTCTATCGCCAGTTGATGTACTACGTGGCGATCAAATCCATCCTGACCGCCATTCGCGGCAGCCTCGTCGGCTGGGGCAAGCTCGAACGAAAGGCGACCGTGCGGATGAATCAAGGATGAAGGATGAGGGATGAAGGATGAATAAAAGACCGGGTCATCGGGCTGATTTGGATTGACAGAATCAGTCGGTTGCCAAAGCATCTGATCCCTGATCCCTGATCCCTGATCCCTGATCCCTGATCCCTGATCCCTGATCCCTGATCCCTGATCCCTGATCCCTGA
>JAAFHI010000866.1 GCA_013298335.1 Actinomycetota bacterium | reverse complement strand
CGGATTTCTTTCTCTCGTTTTTTGGTGAACGCCGGCGTGGCAATCCAATCGGCTGAGGCGCCCGCATTCCGGGTGTCGGCAATGACCAATGGTCTGGATTTCAGGAGGTAAAAGCCGTCTGAAATCGACTTCCCTTTGATTATTAAGGTCTTATGGCGTTTTTTTCGGATCTGCCGGAAGGACTCACGCTCGCGGCGCGCCGCCGAAATCCGGATTCCCAGCCATCGAAAAACGACGATGACCGGCAACGGCACGTAAGTTGCTGCATGACATGCCTTCCGAAGAAGCAGTCGCGAGAAAAACTGACGACGGAAGCCCCCGCTCGCCATACACGCAACCGAGACGGGTTCAGCAGGAAAAAACAGCCCGACGTTCCCGACTTGTAACTGGCCGTCACACCCGACGCCCCGAAATTTCGGCTTTCCGGCTGAAACAACCCGCACCTTGATCGTCACTGGAAAAACGAACTTTCGATGTTGGAACGTTGCGAATCCTTACATTTTTGGTATGGTAACATCGAAAATGTGTGGATTCTCACCGTTTTTCGGAATTCACGTATTCTCAAAATTTTTAATCCTCAAGCGAGCGTCGGCCACCTGTTGAGACGTTATCCTTAACACCTCCGCAACATGGATCGGCTTTACTCGCCTGCGGCTTTTGGTCAGTACCCAGATACGGACCATCAAAATAACTGAAAGGACTTGTCTATGCGTTTGCATTCTCAAGCTACATCGCTGATGGTTCGCGGGATGAGCGTTCTCGTTCTCATGCTCGGACTTCTCGGCGCCGTCAACGCGCAGCAGTTGACGGGATCGGTCAGCGGCACGGTCAAGGATCAGACCGGCGCCCGCGTGGGTGGCGCCTCGGTGGAGGTGAAATCCAGGAAAACCGGTACGGTTCAGACCGCTACCAGCAACGATGACGGCCAGTTCCGGGTTGATCGCCTTGAACCGGGGCTGTACGAAGTCAAGATTGCCGCTTCCGGATTCGCGGATTTCACCGCGCCCGAAGTGGCGGTCGAAGTCGCCAAGGTCACGGTGTTTGACGCCGTGGTCGGTGTCGGCGGCAATCAGGGCGATGTCGTCGAGGTTCAGGGAACCACCGACATCAACTTCTCGGACCAGAGCGTCAGCACCAACATCAACCAGAAGGCGCTCAACGACCTTCCGATCAACGGCCGTCGCTGGTCCTCGTTCGCCCTGCTCACGCCGGGCGCGACGCCGGACGGCAACTTCGGTCTGATCTCCTTCCGCGGCATCAGCGGCCTTCTCAACAACATCACGGTTGACGGCGGCGACAACAACCAGGCGTTCTTCGCTGAAGAGCGCGGTCGCACCCGCCTGTCCTACTCCGTTCCGCAGGCCGCCATCGGCGAATTCCAGGTCGCGACCGCGGCGTACTCGGCTGAAACCGGCCGTTCCGCCGGTGGTTCGGTCAACGCGGTCACCAAGAGCGGCGGCAACGAGTACCACGGTGAAGCGTTCTACTTCATCCGCGACAACGCCCTCGGCACCCGCAACCCGCTCGCCTTCCGCACCATCTCGAACGGCGCGGGCGGCACGACGATCGTCGGCATCAAGCCGGATGACCGCCGTCAGCAGTTCGGCGTCGGCATCGGCGGGCCGATCATCAAGGACAAGCTGTTCTTCTTCTTTACCTATGACGAACAGCGCCGGAACTTCCCCGGCCTCGGCGTTTACCAGAACCCGAACTACCTCGGCACGGTGAACAACGCGCTGCTCCTCACGCGCGGTCTGACCCAGACCCAGATTGACGCCAGCCTCGGCTTCATCAACTCGCTGACCGGCGAAGTGCCCCGCACGGGCGACCAGCGCATCGTCTACCCGAAGATCGACTGGCAGATCAACAAGGATCATCGCGCGACCTTTAGCTGGAACCGTCTCCGCTGGAACAGCCCGGCGGGTATCCAGACCCAGCCGACCAACACGCTCGGACGCGCGAGCTTCGGTGATGACTTCGTCAACATCGACAACATCCAGGGCCGTCTGGTCTCGTCCTTCGGGGCGACCTTCGCCAACGAATTCCGGTTCCTCTACAGCAAGGACCAGGAAACCCAGTTCTCCCAGGCGCCGCTGCCCGGCGAACCGACGACCGCTTTCGGCGGCCGCCGCAGTCCTGAAGTCCAGCTCACCAACGGCCTGAACTTCGGCACGCCGAGCTTCCTCGAGCGCGGCGCGTTCCCCGACGAACGCCGCCAGCAGTTCACCGACAACTTCACCATCGTCGCCGGACGCCACACGATCAAGATGGGCTTCGACTTCAACCGCGTGTTGGAAAAGACCCAGAACCTTCGCTTTGAAGGTGGTTCGTATGGTTACAACAACATCAACGACTTCATCATCGACTACACCAACTTCCGCAATCCCGGCGTCCTCGCGGCCAACACCGCCTGCGCCACCGGCACGGGACGTCTGCTCGGTCGGTGCTACACCGCGAACTACTCGCAGGGCTTCGGCAACCCGAACGTCCAGTTCGTGACCTACGACATCGCGGGCTACATCCAGGACGACTTCCGCTTCAACTCGCGACTGGTGGTCAACCTCGGCCTCCG
>JAAFHI010000070.1 GCA_013298335.1 Actinomycetota bacterium | reverse complement strand
CTCCCGTTGCTCCTCACCCCGCCTCGCGGCGACGCAATGACGGTCGGGTACAGGCCGGAGAGCGTATACCTGGGAAGGACTTTCACCTCCCTGTACACGCGCGCTCTCAGGCGCACCATCAGGCGGCACAGCCGTATTTGTACCAATCCCACATGGTCTGATTTAGCTGGGAGAATACTTCTTCTCGCGTCACTGTTCAGAGTCTCCCGCCTGTTAATTTTTTCCTCCCCGGCTCGTTCATGAGGTGGAGGAAACAATCGACATGCTGGCAATTGAAACCGGGCGCTTATCAAAACAATTCGGAAAACGACTCGTGGTGGACGGGATCGACCTTCGGGTTCCGTCGGCTCAGGTCTACGGATTTCTCGGCCCCAACGGCGCGGGCAAAACCACGACCATCCGCATGCTGCTGGGGCTGATTCGTCCGGATGAAGGGAAGGTCCACCTCTTTGGCGATGTACTGGCGGAGCATCGGCTGGCCCTTTTGAAAAGAGTCGGGGCGCTCGTCGAGATGCCCTCGCTCTATCCCCATCTCACCGGTCGGGAAAACCTCGAAGTCACCCGCCGCCTGATCGGCGCGCCCGCCGGGGCAATTGCACGCGTCCTCGACATCGTCGCGCTTGCGAAAGATGCACACCGTCTGGTGCGGGAATATTCGCTCGGCATGCGCCAGCGCCTCGGACTCGCCCTCGCCCTGCTCAACCAGCCGGAACTGCTGATTCTGGACGAACCGACCAACGGCCTCGACCCGGCGGGCATTCACGAAATGCGCGACCTGATCCGCCGGCTTCCGGTCGAATTCGGCATCACCGTTTTTCTTTCAAGCCACCTGCTCGGCGAAGTCGAACAGATCGCCGGGAATATCGGCATCATTCACGCCGGACGCCTGCTGTTCCAGGGTCCGCTCGCCGAACTGCGTGCCCGGCAGGAAAAGCGACTCCTGATCGGCGTCTCCAGCCCCGAAGAAGCCGCCCGCTGCCTGGAAGCCGCGAACCGGACCGTCAACCTCCGCGACGACGGCACGCTCACCATCGCGGGCGCGTCCCAGGCCGACGCGGTTGACGTCAACCGGCTGCTCGTCAATCAGGGATTCGACGTTTTTCAACTCACCCTTTCTCAGATCACGCTCGAAGACATTTTCCTCGGCCTGACGAAAAACGCCGAAACCGAACGGAGCGACTCATGACGACACTCCTTCGCGCGCTCCATGCCGAAAGCCTGAAACTCAAACGCACCCTGGCTTTCCGCATGGTTTTCATTGCGCCATTGCTCGTGGCGTTGCTCCAATTCTTCATGGGATTGAACCAGCGGCGGGCCGCCCAGCCCGGGTTCAATCTCTGGGAAACCATCTTTAACGCCAGTCTGGTCATCTGGGCGATTTTCATGCTTCCCCTGCTCATCACGCTTGAAACCGCGCTGCTGGCGGGCATCGAACATGGCGAGAAACAGTGGAAACACCTCCTCGCGCTGCCCATTCCACGCTCAGCCGTCTATGCCTCAAAATTCATGATCGCACTGGCGCTGACGCTGTTGAGCACCCTGACGCTGTTCGGATTATCCCTCTTGAACGGCTACGCCCTCATCAAGTTGCGACCCGAACTAGCGTCCTCGGCCCCGCCTGAATTTCTGAAGTGGCTGTTCGTGGTCCTAAAACTCTGGACCGCCTCCTGGCTCATCATCGCGATTCACACCTGGATCGGCATCCGGTGGTCCAGCCTGACACTGGCGCTCGGCGCGGGGGTGGCCGGAACGTTCTTCGCGCTGTTCGCCGCGAGCGCGCGGATCGGAAAATTCTACCCGTGGCTGTTGCCGATGAATTCCCTCAACCTGATTGAAGGCGAACCACGCGACACTTTGGCGCTCTTGATCGGCGGACTCGGTGGCGTGGTGGCGTTCGGACTGGGATGCCTCGAATTTACGCGCCGCGACAGCGACGAACCGGAAACCTCCATGAGCCGCCGGTTTCTGCTGGCGGTCGGCGCGGCGGGAATCGCGCTGGCGATTCTCGGCGTTGCCATGCAATCGGCGAAATCCGATCCCGCGCCCCCGAAACCATCCTCCGTCACCCCCGCGGATTCACGTCCCGGCAGTTAGAAAAGTCACACGGGAAAGCCGGTTTTCGGTGTTCCGAGTTGTACATCAGCCCCGGTTTTGCAATTTTCCGGGTCTGGCTGACTGCTGACCACTGACTGCTGACCACTTCCCCAATGACGCTTCCCGTTTCCTGCCTGCTCTTTGACCTCGACGGAACGCTCGTCGATTCCCGGCGCGATCTCGCCGCCGCCCTCAACCGGATGCTGATCGACATGAATCTGCCGCCAGTGGCGCTCGAAGAAGTGAGCCGTTTCGTCGGCGACGGCGCGCGCAAACTCGTCGAACGCGGCCTGGAAACCGCCCTCGGCAATTCCCTGACCGAAGAGACGGTCACCGCCGGGCTTGAACGGTTCAAAAAAGCCTACGGCGAATGCCTGCTCGACACGACCGTCGCCTATCCGGACGTGGCGGAAACGCTGGCGTACTTCCAGGGCGTTCCACTGGCCGTCGTGACCAACAAACCCTTCGATTTTTCGGTTCGGATTCTTGAAAGCCTTGGGCTGGCGGGATTTTTCTCCGTCATCATCGGAGGAGATTCGACCCCGGAACGGAAACCCTCTCCGGTCCCCGTTCTGGCCGCGCTCGACGAATGCGGCATCGAAACCCCGCGGACGGCGGTCATGATCGGAGACAGCGCCAACGACATTCGTTCCGGCGCGGAAGCCGGAACCGTGACCTGCGGCGTGACCTACGGGTTTCGCGACCGCGCCGAACTGGAAGCCGTCGGCGCCCAATACATCATTGGAGGAATATCGGAACTCCAGAACCTTTTTCGGCCCGGAATTTAACGCCCGGCTCCCCGCTGGCGCACCGCCTCGTACAAAATGATTCCGGCGGCGACCGACACGTTGAGCGAGGAAATGTTTCCGAGCAGCGGAATCGAGACGATCATGTCGCAGTGCTCGCGAACCAGTCGCCGGATGCCCTTCCCTTCGCTTCCGAGCACGATGGCCGTCGAGGTTTTGAAATCCCACCCGGTGTAGTTTTTCTCGCCGTCGGCTTCGACGCCGATGACCCAGATGTCGCGCCGCTTGAGCGTTTCGATGAAGGATTTCAGGTTTGTCACGCGGACGACCGGAATGTGTTCGGTTGCACCCGCCGCGGTTTTCACGACCGTATCGGTCAGTCCGACCGCGTTGTGTTCGGTCACGATGACCGCGTTCGCGCCGGCGCATTCAGCCGTCCGAATTACCGCGCCGAGATTGTGCGGGTCCTCGACCTGATCGAGCAGAATCAGGAGCGGATTGTCCGGCAACCCTTCCAGCATCTCGTCTTCATCGGCGAAATCGGCGGCGGAAACGAATGCCAGCACGCCCTGGTGATTCGCGCCTTCGCTGAGAATGTCGAGCCGTTCCCGGCTTTCGTCCTTGATGCGGACACCCGCCCGCCTCGCCAGTACCCGGATTTCCTCCAGCCGCCCCGGTTTCGACCCGCGTGAAACGAGAATTTCCTTCACGTCGCGTTTTCCGGCCCGCAACGCCTCGATGATCGGCGACATGCCGTAAATGATGGCCATTGATTCGTTGGTTTCTTTTATGAATAGACCGACCCTGACGGATCGGCGAGTTCGACGTAAACGGCAGTGCCGTAGGCCAGCACTTCCGTCACGCCCTGCATGACTTCGTTCGCGTCGTAGCGCATGCCGATAATGGCGTTGGCGCCGATCTGCGCGGCGTGCTGGACGAGGATGTCATACGCCTCGGTGCGCGCCTGCTCGCAGAGTTTGGTGTAAATCGTGATGTTGCCGCCCACGATGGTCTGCAATCCCGCGCCGATGGCACCGATAATTGACCGGGAGCGAACCGTGATTCCCCGGACGATGCCGAGATTCCGCACGATTCGATACCCCGGCAATTCAAACGCGGTCGTCACCATCGACGGCGGAAGCGTGTATGGCGGCGTCACATCGTAGGGCGGGTTGGCCGTCACCCCCCGCTGGGCTTCGTTCAGGCGTTTCAATCCTTCGCTCATACTCTCCTCCTTGGGAGATGAAGGTTCAAACCTCAACCGGCCCGCGCGATCCGGTCCGGCGGCGCAAATCACATGTATATAAAGGATCGCGCGCGCGTACGATGAACGGCTCTTCAAAGTTCCCGGTCCCGCGACGGTTCGACGTCGGGGCGTAACCGTTCAGCCCGCTCGTCGCCCTGCCCTCAAGGACAGGGCTTTTTCCTTTAAAAAGCCCCGTGAACGGGGCTCAGGAATCGAAAATCCTGATTTGAGCCTCGTTCACGAGGCTTTTGTTGAATAGCTCTGTCCTTGAGGGCAGGGCAAAGATGTCCTGGCTACGGAAACAGCATCACCGCCAGCGTTCCGCCGACGATCATCACCAGCGCCCCCTGAATTCCCGCGACGACATCGTCGGCCATAATCCCGAGTCCGCCCTTGAGGTTTTCAAAATCGCGCGCCGGATAGGGTTTGAACACGTCAAACGTCCGGAAAACGAAAAACCCGATCACCGTCCAGAGTTCAATTGCGTAGGGAATCCGGGCGAACTGCGGAATCAGCGGCAGAAAAAGGTACGTCACGAGCTGCCCGGCGAATTCGTCCACCACGACTTCGTTCGGGTCCTTGTTGCCGAAATAGCTGATTGCCTTCGTCGAAGCCCAGGTTCCCGTATAGGACACCAGAAAACTGGCGACCAGCAGCGGCAGAAACGATTTGGCGTCGAACGGATTGAACAGGTGCAGGCGGATGGCCGCGTAATACATCACGGCCATGACCGCCGATCCGGCGGTTCCCGGCGCAATCGGCGAGTAGCCGGAAAGCAATCCGGTCGCCCAGACCAGCGCGACGTAATCGACGAACCCTTTTGGCGGAACAATCGGACGCCGATCCGCTTCCTTGATGGTTTTCCTGAATTTCACAGTATCCCGCCTTGGGGCCAGTTTCTCCAATGGGTATTGGATTCGAGCGTCGGACGGTATCGGGAAACATCGCCCGTTTCCAGCACCTCCGCCAGCATTTGAAAGGTTTCGCTTTCGCTCGGCTGTTCGTTTTCGCAGAGATCGGGATGCTCCCACTCGTCGAGCCGCATGATTTTCGGCAGATCCGCCGGAACGAACCGCCGCAACTCATCCTCGGTCGCCAGCAGGCGATCCCGGAAATCCGGCACCAGCGCCCGCAGAAACTGGTGCAGCTTGAGCGCCGCGCCGCGCCAGACCAGTTCTCCGGATGAACTTCGCAGGACCGACCGCGTGGGGATTTCAACGACTTCGCCCCGGATGCAAAAGGTTTTCGCGTCGCGCCGGACCGTCTGGCGGTCGTCGAAGGTCGGCCCCTCGTCGCTATCCGACATCGGAAACAGGAATCCCTCGTCGCAGGTGCCGGGTTCCACGCTCAGACAGTTTCCGAACAGATGCAGGCAGTTGTCGATGCCCGAATGCGACGTCGCGCGGGCATTCGCGCCGAGCACCTCGATCACCATTGCCCAACGCCGGTCGTCACGGTAGAGGTGCAATCTGACGTCCGCCAGATAGACATAGCCGTTGTCGAGCATCGGAAATTCGAACTTTTGGGCGCAGGCATCAAGTTGCGCCAGAATCGCTTCAGCCGAAAAGGACACGGTCTACGACTCCTCGACGATCACGATTCCGCCGGGAACTTTGGAATCGATTTTGACCGCGGCTTCCCCGCGCCCGATTTTCAGCAGCGTCGAGCCAATGGCATCCCGGCGCCAGCCGTCAAGCGTCTGCGAACCGTTGGTCACGTCCGCCGGACACCCGGCCAGAATCCACCCGGCAAACCGGTTCAGGTCATCGCGGTTCGCGAGCAGGTTGGGCGCGATTTCCAGCGCAATCGCCCGCGACCGCACCACCGCGCTCAACAGCGACGCGATGCCCTCGATGGCCGGGTCGGATTCCCGCGAGGCCACCAGTTCCGGGAGGTCCTTTTCCGGCATCGCCAGACCGCGCCGGATCGCGTCAAGAATCCCTTCGGTGTTTTCCTTGGAAAGGCTGCCGATGCCGCGGATGTTCTTCAGCGCCGTGTCGGTCTTCGGCATCGTGAAGCAGATCTGCCGCAGGGCATCCTCGTTCATCACCGACCCGACCGGACGGTTCCGCTCGCGCGCCACGTCCTCGCGCCACATCGCCAGTTCGCGCAGTACGCCCAGCTCGCGGCGCGACAGCCCGGACAGTTTGCCGAGGCGCAGGTATTCCTTTCCGATTTCACGGGTTTTCGCTGATTGTTCGGTCATTTCGGCGCTCGCTTCAATTACCCATTTCGTTCGTCCGCGCTCGTCGAGCCGCTGGAGAATCGTCTCATAGGCCGGCAACAGATACCGGACGTCGTTCAAGGCATAGTCAACCTGCTCGGGCGACAGCGGACGCCGCGTCCAGTCGGTGAACCGGTGCTTTTTATCGAGGGAAACCTTCGAAATCCGCTGCACCAGCGGCACGTAGCCGAGCGACTCGCCGTACCCCAGAAACGCCGCCGCAATCTGCGTGTCGAACACGTTGCGCGGCACGACGCCGACTTCCCGCTTCAGAATCGCGATGTCCTGGTTTCCCGCGTGAAAAACCTTGCAGATGGACTCGGATTCGAGCAGGGCCGCCAGCGGCGCGAGATTTACCTTGAAGGGATCGACGGCGACGAATTCCCCGGCAATGCCCAGTTGAACAAGGCACAGCAGCGAGTAATAGCGCCCTTCGCCCTGAAATTCGAGATCGACCGCCAGCACCGGCGATTGCGCCGCCCGCGAGCAGAATTCTATGAACGGTTTGTCGGTATCAAGCCACATTATGAGTCTGGGAGTCTTGGGAGTCTTGGGAGTCTTGGGAGTCTTGGGAGTCTTGGGAGTCTTGGGAGTCTTGGGAGTCTTGGGAGTCGAGCGGATTTCTTTTATCAAAACAGGTCAAGCAGAAGTTTTGGACTCCCAAGACCCACAGGACGCCCAAGACTCTCAAGACTTATTTTCTGGGAGGGTTGCCGCCCACGACGTCGAGCATGTCGCGGAGCATGGTTTCCAGTTCGTCGAGGAGTTTATCGCGGAGAATCACCAGTTCCGGAATCTCGGCGGCCCGAACGACTCCGCGCCGTCGAACCGCCGTCGTAGGGTTTGCGAGTGGCAATGGCGGAGGAAACCCTTCGCCCGTCCCATCGAAAAGATACCAGCCGGGGAGAAAGGCCGAGTCGGACCCGGTAAACATCCCGTATTCCCCGTTCAATGGGTCATATACCACCGCAATCTGCCACGGCATACCAAAAACATCGCGCTGCGTCGCCTGATCGGTGCCGGACATGAAAACGCCGAAGCCCGGATGCGTGTGATACCAGCCGACGACCCGCAGTTGAACCTCGCGTCCGGTCTGCGCCGTTTTCTCGCGCAGCCGCTCCAGATGGCGCGTGACGGCCATCAGGTCGTTGGCCCCCATCTCCACGAAGGTCGGCCCGGCGGCGGCTTCCTGCGCGGCGATGGCATCGACGATGGCGGTGTAGGTCACCGTCCGACCGTTTTCCGCCGCCGTGTAGACATTGCCGACGAGAATCCCGCCGCATTCATTTTCGCCAAGAAAGGTATTGGCCAGTTCCGAAAGTTCGGCGCGCGGCTGGTCCGGCGGTGCGGCGGCCAGAATCTTTTCCTCGGCCTCTTTTGAAAGAAAGACCCGAAAGTCGCTTCCCGCTTCGGGACGCCCCAGCGTCTGGACGATCCGGGGCATGCGGCGACGTTCGGGCTCAACTTCACGGACGGTTTTGATGACGAAGGTCATGGATTCGCTTCCCTCATCGCAGCCGGAAAGTATTTCCGGGTCCGCTCGTTCCTCCGCCCTGATTCCCCTGATTTCCGGGATTGCGCGGCGGCGTGACGCCCTTGATGACGAAGGTGTGGGACGGTTTTTCGCCCGGCGTCGGCAACTGCGCCTGATCGCACGGATAAAGCGTCGGATTGGCGTAGAACCAGTCCGCCGCCTTGTAGTTGGCGATGCTGTACGGGTCGATCAACTGCGGATCGAACTGGAAAAGCCGCGCCAGCTTGATGACGAACGACGCCAGCCCCTCGCGATAATCCCAGTGACCGATGCAGACCTTGCCGTCCGGCCAGACGTGGGGATGAAAAATCGGGGTCATGCCGTACATCATCACCACCGGTTTTTCGAACGGGTGGTTGGGCGAAAGAATGATGCGGATGCGGTGTTCGTCACGCGTCGTCGTCGGGCTGATGTAGCTCCGCAGGCGAAACGTGATGATGTAGTCGGTCGGCGGAACGTCGTTGTTCTGCCAGTGAATCACGGAACCACGAATGGTCCGCATCTCCTCGTAATCCGCGGCGAGACGCGCGCGGCGAACGTCGTCTGGTGTGGCCATAAAACCGTACGTCGGACTTTCCCTTGCTTTGCGATGTTCGCTAGATTGAACAAAGTGTAACGGAAAAGCGCCAAACCGCAAACGCCAACCAACCCAGGGAGTTTCGTTTGCCGGGATTTCCGGATGTTGATTTTCGTTTTTTGATTTTCGATTTCCGGAAAGACATCCGAAGGGGCAGCCCGACCGTGAAAAGTTTGAACACCAGTCTGACAGCAGCCTGACCGTAAGGGAGGGCTGTTTGGAAGCAGCCTGAAGTACGGGCTGTCCTCAAGAACATGCCGGAACCCGAAGCCAATCCAATCGCATTCCAGGGCGACGCCAAGGCCCAGCGCGTACAAAAGATGTTTTCCGACATCGCGCCGACCTACGATGCCCTGAACCACACCCTTTCGCTCAATATCGACAAACGCTGGCGGAAATTCACCGTCGGCAAGCTCCGCGCCTCGCTCGAACGCCCCGACGCCGTCGCGCTCGACATCTGCTGCGGCACCGCCGACCTTTCGCTCGAACTCGGCGCGGTCACCCGTACGGTGGGCCTCGATTTCTGCCACCCGATGCTCGTTCGTGGACTCGAAAAAGTGCGCCGCACAAAACGGCCCATTTCCCTGCTCGTCGGCGACGCGCTCAACCTGCCCTTTCCGGACGGCACTTTCGACGTGGTCACGGTCGCGTTCGGCATCCGCAACGTCGTCGATCTCGACGCGGCGATTCGCGAAATGCGGCGCGTGCTGAAACCCGGCGGACAGGCCGGCATCCTCGAATTTTCCCACCCGGTCATCCCCGGTCTGCGGCAGGCGTTCGGCTTCTACTTCAACCAGATTCTTCCCCGCATCGGAAACATGGTTTCAGGGTCGGGATTCGCCTACAGCTACCTTCCGGAATCGGTCCAGAACTTCCCCGACCAGAAAACGCTCGTGGAAAAAATGAAAACCGCCGGATTCAATTCGGTTGAGTATTTCAACCTTTCCGGCGGCATCGCCGCGCTCCACGTCGTGAAGAAAGTCTGGGAGTCTGGGAGTCTGGGAGTCTGGGAGTCTGGGAGTCTGGGAGTCTGGGAGTCTGGGAGTCTG
>JAAFHI010000523.1 GCA_013298335.1 Actinomycetota bacterium | reverse complement strand
CCATGAGCGGCCTTCAAGATCGCCCATCAGCCACGACATCATCTGCCGCCCGACTTCCCACTGACGCAGCGAAACAGCCAGCAGAAAAGAAGTCAGCGCCGAAACGATGCTTCCGATTGCGACCCCCGAAAGCAGCAGGGAGGTGGCCGAGTTTTTCCCGGTTGACGACGCGGCGGCATAGACCGTGAACGCGCACAAAAGCGCGCCGGCAAAAGCCCCGACGGGAGCGAGAAACATCGAGAAGGCGGCGGAGCCGGTGTACATCACAAGCACCGCGCCGAAAGCTGCCCCGGACGACACGCCGACAATCCCCGGATCGGCCATCGGGTTTCGAAAGACCGCCTGCATCACGGCCCCCGTCAGGGCCAGTCCGCCCCCGGCCAGTCCCGCGACGATCACGCGGGGCAGGCGCAACCAGATCAGGACGGTTTGCTGCCAGGCCGGAAAATCGCCCCCGGTGTGAAACAGCGTCGCGAAAATGATCCTGACCGATCGCGCGGGCGGAACGTTTGCCGTTCCAAGGGAAACGCCGAGGAGCGCCGCGCCCAGGAGGGCGAGGGCAAGGGAGGCGAAAACGATGGCGTCGCGGCGGGTCATCGGGTTGATTCCCCCGAAGCCGGGTATCGGGCCGGGTGCAGAATCCTCGCCATCGCTTCGGCGGCGAGGACGTTGTTGTGGCTGTTGCACAACAACAATCGCGGGGCGAGGGCGTAGACCCGTCCTTCCCGAACCGCCCGGACATCCCGCCACAACGGATCGCGCGCCAGTTCCTTTGTCGGGACCACCGTCCGGGCGCCGACCGCGCCGTGCTCGCGACCGGCGGTGTCGGGCACGAAGATGATGTCGGGATTCATCTCGATGACGGTTTCAAGCGAGATCCGTCCCCACTGCTTCACCCCGGCCTCGCGGGCGACGTTCCGCCCTCCCGCGGCCTGGATGAGTTCATCGGTATAGGTGTCGATTCCCGCCGTGTATCCGTTCCCGCTTCCGATATAGAGCGTCCGCGGCGGCGGGGCCCCGGAAACGTGCTCGCGCACGACCCCCAGGCGGCGGTCCATCTCGGCGATGACACGCCCGGCCCGCTCCGGTTCACCGACCGCCTCGCCGATGGTTCGGATGTTCTCCTGAATTTCCAGGATGCTGTAACCGCGATTGATTCGGACCACCGGCGCGCGACCGATTTTCAGAAGGGCGAGGGTTTCCGGCGGGCAGGCCGATCCGACGAAGACCAGATCGGGGTCCAACGCGAGAACCTGTTCCGAGAGAATCGGCGTGCCGTCCACCCGTCCGGGGATTTTCGACATTCGCTCGATTTCATTGCAAAGGCCGGGATTATCGGCGTCCTTGCTGAGAGCGACGATTCGTTCCGGCCCGACGAGATCAATCAGGATTTCGTTGACGCTGTTTTCGGTCGAGACGATTCGGATGGGTTTGCCGGTCGGCGACAGGGTGGGCGCGGCGTTCCCGGCGACCCGGATCGGGTTTTTCTGGAGAAAACCAAACCTGCCCGCGAAGGCCGACGCGCCAAGCATCAGGAGAATTGAAATGGCGATTCCGAATATTTTCATGAGTCGGACTCCGACAACCGGGCGCTTCTTTCGGGAGCGTGCCCTGAGTACAACATTCTGACCCCGTCGGATTTGGTAGGTTCTGAATGAGGGGCTTTTTCAATCGGTTTCGGTGAATGGTATCGACGGGGACCAACGTGAAGTCTCCAAAAACCGGGGCGCGACTGGAAAAGTGCGTGACTGTTCCGGTCAGGCTTTCGCGACCGGTCTTTTCTCGGAACGCCATTCGCCGGGTGAGGCGGCATCGAAAACAAGCCGGTTGAAATGAAGCGCGGCGAGCGGACCGGTTGGCGGCTCGAATGTGCCCGCGTCAAGCAGGCGTTCGAGGTAGTCGAAGATCTCCGTGACCTGTTCCGGTGCGTTTATCGAGTGGAGCCAGACGGTTTCTCCGCCGAACAGAATCGTCACGACGTTCGCCAGCGGGCAGGGGCCAAGGCATCCGGTAACCGTCAGATGCACCCGCAACCGAAATCCCCTTTCCTTCCACTGGCGCTTGAATTCATCGAGGGGCACCGCCGGGAATCCATGTTCGGTTTGTCCGCAGCAGCAGCCCTGGCAAACCAGCAGTTGCCCCTCGATGACACGCAGTTCCCTCGACACGCCGTCGGCGCGCGTGACGTCCAGAAAACGGTTCGGTTGCGGTGAATTCATGGCGGCGTTCTCAAATCTCAATGTCAAATCGCCCATCACGGTCGAACCCGGCGCGCCAGCGGCGGGAATATTCAACCCGTCTGGCTTCGAGGATGGATGGGGCTCGTAAAAAAACCGCGAGCCGGCTTGTGAGGATCCCGGCTCGCGGTTCGCCAACCGCCATCAGTGGCGAAACGTGTCCTTGGGCAGGTGGGCGTAATGCGCGGGAAGGTCCGCCGGAATCGCCTCGCCCAGAAACCGGTTGCGAAGTTCGTGCCAAAGAGCAAGCCGGTTCCAGTCAGGTTCCTTTTGAATCTTCATTTCGTCGGTGAGGTAGGCGTTCGGAAGAAAAACCGTCGTCAACTGCTCGCCGAAGCCGTTCCACATCCGTAACCCCCACGACTGACCGCCGCCGCACCGTTCGCGTTTGCTCTCGAAAAAGGCGACCTTGCTCACCTGCCGGTTCTTCGCCAGTTCCTCCGACCCGGCGCGCTTGTGGACGCCCGTGCAGAGGTGAAAGTGCCAGTATCCGAGGTCAACCGTCAGGTAGCCGTCGGAAAAAGTCACTTTCGGGGCTTCCTGAAACCGGATTTCGAAAACCGCCCCCTCGACGCAGGGGCCGACGACGATTTTGTTCCAGAACTCCTTGAACAGCGCGTCGGTCAGCCGGCCCATCGTCTCGGGATCGGGTGAAAACCAGGTGTATTCGGTGATTCCGCCACCCGGATTCTCGACGATTTCGGTCCGGATGTCGGTTGGAGCGGTTGCGGCGGTCGCGGTGGTCATTTTTTTCTCCTCGAATCAGAAAACAAGACGGAGGTCTTGGGGGTTACTTTTCATCACAATGCTGGTGCGTTCCAAAAACCCGAAGCACAACCTGAACGGCATTCACTTTTCCGGATTGTCCTTTTTGGGATTGTTCAATGGTTCCCTGGATGGAGACCACCTCGAAGGTCTTAAAGTGCAGGTCGGCGTGGTGTTCCGGACGCTCCGTAACTTCGGCGATTCCGTCCTGAATGGCCTCGTCAACTGTTTTCCCGGAGGAAACGACGGTGATGACGTCCTGATGTGTATCCACGTTTGATGCAAACATTGGTTTCTTCCTCCAACGCCCCTGGGAGAGTCAAAGGCCAACTTGAAGGGGACAAAACTCCAAGTTCACCTGAAATCAGAACTGAAACGCGACGCCTCCCGAGAACACCGCGCGCGGGCCGCGAAACCCGTCCTCGAAAAAGGCATTGTTGGTGAAATTGTCCACCTTGCCGTAGAGGCGGAGCGTCCGCTCACCCACCGGCAGGCGATAGTTGACGACGATGTCGGCCTTTTTCGGTCCGGCGAAGGAAAACGCCCGGCCCCGGAAGGGAAAGACGTACTCGCTGGTCGCGAACAGATCGAAGGCCACGTCCAGCCGGCGTCCGATGTTTTGCAGGACCGTCGCCGAAAACTGGTGATTCGAAATTCCGAAGGCCGGAAGAAAACCGGCCACCTGCGCCGGAGCCCGGTTGTCGGAATTGGTGTAGGTGTATGACGCCGTGACGGTCGTGCTTCGCGTCGCCCGGACCGTGCCCGAAAATTCCGCTCCGCGCGCGAGGCCGCCGCCGGTGTTGGCGTAGCCGCCGAAGCGTCCGAACGGGTCGGGCTGCCGGATCAGACCGGTGAAATCGAAGACGATCACGTTCTGGAGCCGGGT
>JAAFHI010000691.1 GCA_013298335.1 Actinomycetota bacterium | reverse complement strand
TGGCCGCGGGGTGGTGGACGCGATTGTCCGCCTGACCGCCGGGCAGCCGTTCTACACGCAGGTCATCTGCCAGAACGTGGTGGATTGCCTCAACGAGGAAAAGCGCAACTACATCCTGCGCTCCGATCTGGCGGGCATCATCGAGGACGTGGTCAACAACCCGCTCCCGCAAATGATCTATTTCTGGGAAGGTCTGGGCGACGACGAGAAAATCGTGCTTTCGCTCGTGGCCGAGACGCTGGTGGACGAAAACGATGCGGTGACCGCCGACCGGCTTTCCCAGCGAATCGTGGACAGCAAATATCCGGTGACCCTGTCCGAGGCGACCATCCGGCTGACGCTGGAAGAACTGTTCCGCAACGAAATCCTCGACAAGTTCGGCGAAGGCGCATTTTCATATCACGTCGATCTGCTGCGCTACTGGATCAAGCGCAGCCACAGCGTCTGGCAGGTCGTCCGGGAAGTGAAATCCCTTTAAACCTCTACGAAAGAACCCTTTTACGATGGACCATTTCGAGCTTCGTTCCAGTCAACCGTCCGTCGCCATCGGTCCCGACGTTCCCGAGGTACGCAACGTCACCATCGGTGAACTGCTGTCCGTTGCCGCCGCGACGGTTCCTGAACGGGTGGCGCTGATTGCCGGAGTCGCCGATCCGTCGGCCCGTCGGCAATGGACCTACGCCGGGTTGTACCAGGAATCACAACGAACGGCCCGTGCCCTGCTTCAACGGTTCAAACCGGGCGAAAGAATCGCCGTGTGGGCGCCCAACATTCCCGAATGGGTCGTCCTCCAGTTCGGCGCGGCCATGGCCGGACTGGTGCTGGTGACGGTCAATCCCGGTTTTCGGGCGCACGAGGCTGAATACGTGCTGCGCCAGTCGCGTGCGGCAGGCATCGCGGTGGTCGGGGAGTTTCGCGGCAATCCGATGCGGGCCACGGTCGAGGCGGTCGCGCCGAACTGTCAGGAACTGCGGGAAATCATCGGATTCGAGGACTGGGAGGCGTTTCTCGCGACCGGAGACGGAACCGATGTGGAACTTCCCCGCGTCATGCCGGACGATCCGGTGATGATTCAGTACACCTCGGGGACCACCGGTTTCCCGAAAGGCGCGTTGCTTCACCATCGCGGACTCGCCAACAACGCGGCCCACGTTTTTGACCGGATGGGCGTGGCGGACGGAGTCGTCTGGGTGGCGTCGATGCCGCTCTTTCACACCGCCGGGTGCGGTATCGGAATTCTCGGCGCGCTTTCGAAGCGGGCGACGCAGGTGCTGGTCGAGGTTTTCGAACCCGGTCTGGTGCTCGAACTGATTGAAACCTATGGGGCCAACGCGATGGTCGGCGTTCCGACGATGCTGATTGCGATGATGGAACATCCGAACTTCGCGACGACCGACCTGTCGTCAGTCCGGGCGATCTGTTCGGGTGGCTCGACGGTTCCGGCGGCGCTCGTGACGGCGTTCGAGGAGCGGCTGGACGCCACCTTCACGATCATTTTCGGTCAGACCGAGAGTTCGCCGGTTTCCTCGATGACCGGTCCGACCGACGGCATCGCGGATAAAACCCGGACCATCGGCGGGCCGATGCCCCACGTCGAAATCAAGATCGTGCATCCGGAAACCGGTCAGACGGTCGAAATCGGGGAAGTCGGCGAGTATTGCACCCGCGGATACCACGTGATGCACGGCTATTTCGAACTGGCGTCGGCGACCGCCGCCGCCATCGACGCGGAAGGCTGGCTCCATACCGGCGACCTGTGCCGGATGGACGAACGGGGATACTGCACCGTCGAGGGACGATTGAAGGATATGATCATCCGCGGCGGCGAAAACATTTATCCCCGTGAACTTGAGGAAATGCTGTTTCGGCACCCGACGGTCGGCGAGGTGGCGGTGGTCGGGATTCCCGACGACAAATGGGGAGAAGAGGTCGCCGCCTTTATTCGTCCGGCCCCTGGAAAACTAATTGACCGGGACGAGTTGTTTGCCTACATGCGGGAAAATCTGGCGCCGCACAAAACGCCCCGCCACTGGATTCTCGTCGAATCGTTTCCGCTCACGGGATCGGGAAAGATACAGAAATACAAACTCCGCGAACGCTGGATCAGCGGGGAAGTGGCCCCGCTCTGACGCGGCCACGCGCATCGTCGGCCAAAGTCTTTGAAGATGTTGATGTAAGCCCCTTGACTTGTACCCCGAAGTGGATGGAAAGGGATTCGAATGTCAAATCGAATCGACTTCTTCACGCGTTTCCTTTTGGTTGCCCTCTTTCCGCTGGCGATGTGTGTTTCCACCGCGTTCGGGCAGGGTACGATGACTCCGTTCGCGTCAAAACAGTTCGGCAAATACACCGTGACCGTCCAGTTGCCCCAGGGTGGGTTGTATGCCGAGGAAGAACAGCAGATCGGGTTCATGGTGACCGAAACCGCCAGAACCGTCGTCGGGCCGAACGGCATTCGCGCGACGGTCACGGCAACGGTGGCGACGCCTACGCTTCCGGCCCTTCCGAAATTCACCGAACGCGCCGCGCCGGAAGGCTCGGTTGGCGATCTGCGGATTCGCCCGACCTTTGCGCAGGGCGGGGATTACCTCCTGACGGTGAATGTTCAGCCGGTGGGAGGCGCCGCGTTCACGGCTGAGTTTCCATTGAAGGTGGCCGATTACGATGACCGTCCGGACGGGAAGAACGGGTTCCGGCCCTATTCGATTGAACTGTCCATTGAGTCGGGCGGCGTGGTGGTCGGGCAGCCGACCGTGCTGCGGATGAAGATTCTGGCGAACCGCGAGGCGCGGAATCCGGACGGAACGCCGAGCGGGAAGCGCGAAACCGTCCCGGTCAGAAATTTCGAACGGTCGCCGGAACGGATGATGAACCTGTTCATCGTCCGGCGCGACCTCGGGTATTTCGCCCACGAGTTTCCGGCGTTGCAGCCGGACGGCACGTTTCTGCTCCGGGGATTTCGATTCCCGACGTCGGGGGAATACCGGATTTTCGCCGAGGTCGCCCCGCGCGACGCCGGGCGGCAGGTTCTGGCGAGCGGGCTTTCCATTTCCGGAAAGGACAAACTGCCGGCTCCAAACCTGAAAATCGTCAGGGAACAACGTTCCGACGGCATTCTCGTCACCCTGGTCGGCGGT
>JAAFHI010000727.1 GCA_013298335.1 Actinomycetota bacterium | reverse complement strand
CGCCCTGAGTCCGTTGGCGACCACAGCCCCGGCTGCCGCGCCGACACCGCACGGCTGGGCATACGGTCCGGCACGCGCGGCGGGCGCTGGAACTTCAAGCGGATCAGGGACTTCCAGTGGAATGGGAGCTTCCGCCGGTGGCGGCGTTTCGACGACCGCGCCGCGTGCGGCGACCGCTTCGGGAAGCGCCGACTCACCCCGTTACGCCGCGTCGCCGTTGCGGAAACCGGCGATTCGGGTCGTGAAGTACGTTCATCCGAAATATCCCGAGGCCGCCCGCAAACAGGGCATCACCGGACTCGTCCGGGTGGACGTGGTGATCGACAAGGATGGCAAGGTGATTGAAGCCCGCGCGGTGGATGGTCCGGAAGCACTCCGCGCCACCTCCGTCGAAGCCGCGAAGAAATGCCGCTTCGAACGCCCCGACCAACCGATCAACGTCACGCTGGCGTTCGATTTCGCGATGTACGGCCAGGCCTCCTCCTCGGCGGATGCGGGTGACGACGACGCTCAATAGTTGTAAGTCTTTGAAAAGAAAGCGCGGTAAGACCGAAAGGTCCGCCCGCGCTTTCTTGTAAAACTTCGTGGGATTTTATCTGGATGCGACGTTTCAATTCAGTGAAACGCGCCTGGCTTCCAGTTGGATGGTAGCCCATAGCCGGAGCGCTTTGGCGAGGCTATGGGTTTCATGTTCAGCGTAAACAATTGAATCCAATTCATTTCCCACGTCCTCGCCAAAGCGCTCCGGACGTGGGCTAGATTCCACCGGCAACCCATTCGCCGTCTCCGATACTGAGTCACCGGGCACATCCATCGCTATCGCCACCGTTTTACTTCGCCTCCAGCCAGTTCGGGCCAATGTGGACTTCCGCCACCAGCGGGACCGTCAGTTTTGCCGCGCTTTCCATCGCCGATTTGACCAGTTCGCTCACGCGGACGGCCTCGTCCGCCGGGGCTTCGAGCAGAAGTTCGTCGTGAACCTGAAGCAGAACCCGCGCCTTGAAGCGTTCGCGGGTCAGCCGGGCGGCGATCTCAATCATCGCCAGTTTCATGAGGTCCGCCGCCGCGCCCTGAATCGGCGCGTTAATGGCTTCGCGTTCGGCCCGCGAACGGAGCGTGAAATTGCGGCTGGCGAGGTCGGGCAGACGGCGGATGCGTCCGAACATCGTCCGCACAAAACCCTTTTCGCGACCTTCGACGGGCGTGTCGTCCATGTACTTCTTGATGCCGGTGTAGGCCGCGAAATAGTTGTCGATGGCCTGCCGGGCATCCTTGCGCCCGATTCCGACGTTGCGGGCGAGACCGAACGCGCCCACGCCGTACGCAATACCGAAATTCGTCGCCTTCGCGAGCCGCCGCGCTTCTTTCAACGCCTCGGGCGTCTGCGCGTTGAACACCTCGCGGGCGGTGCGTTCGTGGATGTCTTCCCCGTTGCGGAACGCCTCGGTCATCTTGGGGTCGGCGGTCACATGCGCCAGCAGGCGAAGTTCGATCTGCGAGTAATCCACTGAAATCAAAACGTTTCCGGGCTCGGCGACGAACGCGAGGCGCGTCCGGCGACCGAGTTCGGTCCGGACCGGGATGTTCTGAAGGTTCGGCTTGATTGACGACAGCCGCCCGGTCGAGGCAATTGTCTGAGCAAAGGTCGTGTGGAGGCGACCGGTGCGCGGGCTGACGAGCCGGGGCAGCACGGTGACGTAGGTGTTGAGGAGTTTTTCGTACTCGCGGTACTCAAGAATCAGCCGCGGCAGGTCGTACTTTTCGGCCAGTTCCTCCAGCACTTCCGCGCTCGTCGAGATTTTCCCGGTCGCGGTCTTTTTCGAAACTTCGTAGTTGAGCGCCTCGAAAATTTCCGCCACCTGCGTCGGCGAATTGATGTTGAACGTCCGGCCCGCGAGTTCGTGGATTTTCGTCGTCAGCGTTTCCAGAAAGGCCCGGATTTCGGTTTCAAGCTGGGTCAGCGGCTGGGGGTCGATCTTCACCCCGGCGCATTCCATGTCGTAGAGCATCGGCACGAGCGGCAGGTCGATATCCTCGTAAACCGTTGTCAGACCGTCGCTTTCGAGCTTCGGGCGGAGTTTGCGGACAAGCTGCGCGATGAGGTCGGCGGAGTCGGAATCCTTCGCCGTCGCGTCGTCCATGCCGAGGTGCTGCTTCGCCAGCGCATCGAGCGCGAGCGCCTCCGCCCGCACGCCGGGGTCGAGAATGTAGGCCGCGAGCAGAATGTCGTCGGTCAGCCCCTCGAACCGCAGACTGCCGTCAGCAATCGGGTTCGGATCGGGGCCTTCCGAAAGTTGAAACAGATCGGTCGCCGCCTTGGGCGGATCGACGTGGGGCGGGGCGTTCAAAAGGTAGAGCGCGCGCTTGGCGTCGTAGCACGACTTGGAAACGAGGCCGTTTTCGAAGATTTCGATGAAGGCCGCGCGGGCATCGGCGTCGGCGTCGAGCAGTCCGCGCTCGAACCGCATCGCGTGGCCCGGCCCGAAGGAAATCGACCCGCCCGAAAACGCGCCGCCCGCTTCGTTGAGATGGAACGAAAAGGTGTCGCGCGAGTAGATGTCGTCGAAGAACTTTTTGGCTTCCTTCGAGGTTGCCAACTGGCCGTATTGCCGGGCGACCTGCACCGTCACGATCGGCGCGGGCGCATCGGTTGCAGTCCGCAACTTGCTGAATTCATTGACTAAAGCCTTGAATTCGAGTTCCGCGAACATCGCGTAGGCGACGTCCGGATCGGGCGCGCGCGAGGTGAATTTATCGAGGTCGAGCGGCGTCGGGGATTCCCGGCTGATCGTGACGAGCTGTTTTGCCCGGAGAATCTGCTCGCGGTGGTCGCGCAGCGATTCGCGGTAGGTCTTGCGGGTGACTTCCTCGTAGCGGTCGAGCGCGGCTTCGAGCGATCCGAACTGCTGGATGATCTGCACCGCGCCTTTTTCGCCGATTCCGGGCGCGCCGGGTACGTTGTCGGAGGTGTCGCCCCAAAGCGCGAGGATGTCCACGACGTGCTCGGGGGCCACGCC
>JAAFHI010000839.1 GCA_013298335.1 Actinomycetota bacterium | reverse complement strand
GCTCCGGAAACGCTCGCCCGCCGTTACTTCCCCGACCCGACGATTGTTTCCGTCCCCGGAAGCCGCTCTCTCACTGCCGAATTCGAACCCTTCGACGGGGAGCTTTCCCTGCGCGCGCTTTTTTCGGTCGCCCGGTTCACGGAGCGACGGAAATTCCTGATTTTCTGCCGGACTCGCGCCGAGTCGGAACGCTGGGGCACGACGTTTGCCGAGGGAACGCCCTTCGGCGGCAAAGTTTTCGTCCATCATGGAAGCCTCGCGGCCCAGGAACGCCGCCGCGTCGAGACGGAATTTCTGAACGCGAGCGCGGCAGTGTGTTTCTCCACCAATACGCTTGAACTCGGCATCGACATCGGCGACGTGGACTGCGTCGTCCTCATCGGGCCGCCCGATTCCCTCTCCTCGTTTCTGCAACGCATCGGGCGCGGCAACCGGCGCACCGACCGCACCGAGGTCGTCTGCTTCTCCCATTCGGATTTAGAGGAAGCCGTCTTTTTGGTCTACGTCCGGGCGGCGGTCGAGGGCCGTGTTTCGGTTGGAACATCTCCCGGAAGCGCGCCGGAGTACTGGTTTCGCCCGTCCATTGTCGTCCAGCAGTTGTGTTCCTATTTGAAACAGACCCCGAAGTGCGAAATCCCGGTCGAAACCGGATTTGAACTCTTCATCGAAACCGACGGTCGCCCCCTGCTTCCCCGTCAGGAGTACGAGGACATCGTGGACGGCCTCATCCGCCGCGACGTTTTTCAAACCGGGCCGGGGAAAACGCTGCGTCCCGCCGAGGCGTGGCACAAACTGCATGAGGAACGTCGGCTCCATTCCAACATCGAAGGAAAACTCGAAAACCCGATCGAGGTCCGGGACGGCGTGACCGGGCGGAAACTCGGCGATGTTTCATTCCGGATCAATGTGGGCGATACCTTTACGCTGGCCGGGAAGCGGGTGGTCGCGACTGACACCACACGGCGGCGGGTGATCGTGAAACCGGCGCCTCCGGGCGGGGGCGGAAGCGTTTTTTCCGGGAGCCGCGGGACCCGGCTTTCACGGGATGTCGTGGCCGCCGTTGCGGTCGAACTCGGACTTCCAGCCGCCGAATCGAATACATTGAACGCACATCTTGTAACTGAACCAAACGAGGACGGTGCCGAAACCGAAAAAACGGTCCTGTACCACCATTCGGGCGAAGCCGACGGGCTCGTCCTCGGTGAGTTGGTAGCCGAGGCCACGGGCGTGGAACTCGTTGCCGTCACGGACTTCGAGTGCATTTTCAAAGGGACGCTTCCGGAAACCGCCCTCCGGATCACGCGCACCCAGGTCGAACGGACGGTGACCCGGCTCCACGCCCGGCTGAATCGCCAGTACGAATTCGGTTCATTCCACTCTTTCCTCCCGAATTCGATTCGGACGCGCGCCCTTTTCAACGCCTTCGGGATCGAACGATTCATCACGACTTTTCATGGGAAACCAATCCGTTTCCCCAATGGCAAAAACGAACCGGAAGGCACTTTTTAAACAAACTGCGATTGAAAGTTCCAACACCGGTTCATTCCTCAAGTGTCTGGAGGGCCATGTACGCGCGTACGCGCAAGTTCGAATGTTCGGGTATTCGGTTTATCCCCGCGTCTGCGGGGAGCACAACTGCATTTCCGCCGCAGTCTTGAGCGTTCCTGGTTCATCCCCGCGTGTGCGGGGAGCGCGATTTGGTAATGAACGCCGTTCCGTTGGCGATCGGTTCATCCCCGCGTGTGCGGGGAACGCCCCAAAAAGCGGAAGCAGTCGCAAGCCTGCCGCGGTTCATCCCCGCGTGTGCGGGGAACGCTGCTCGACTCGTCGAACAATGTCTCTCGCCAACGGTTCATCCCCGCGTGTGCGGGGAACGCAAAAGCCGATGGCGGAATCTTTACTTGTGTAGCGGTTCATCCCCGCGTGTGCGGGGAACGCAGGGTGACAGTAATCGCTGCTACCCCCGCCCCCGGTTCATCCCCGCGTGTGCGGGGAACGCATTTCCCATTCCTCGTTTAATTCCTCCGGCGTCGGTTCATCCCCGCGTGTGCGGGGAACGCTGGCGCGTGACGGATGGCCGCGTGCGCCAGTTCGGTTCATCCCCGCGTGTGCGGGGAACGCCGGCTGATGAAACGGTCGGCGTTGGACGCTCCCGGTTCATCCCCGCGTGTGCGGGGAACGCGCTATCCTGTGAACCCCGCACATCCGGCGCGGCGGTTCATCCCCGCGTGTGCGGGGAACGCGAGAAGGATTGCCACCCCAGTTCGGTGAACTGCGGTTCATCCCCGCGTGTGCGGGGAACGCATTTTCGAAGAACTCCCAATCGTCAATTCGAACGGTTCATCCCCGCGTGTGCGGGGAACGCTCAAACGGTTTCGGGGACAAAAAGGCGGTTTCCGGTTCATCCCCGCGTGTGCGGGGAACGGGGCATATCGACGAAAATGAAGCTGTGGCCGTGCGGTTCATCCCCGCGTGTGCGGGGAACGGGGTCGTTTCGATTTTCAGGAAGCCATTCGCGAAGGTTCATCCCCGCGTGTGCGGGGAACGGGTGATTGAGGGGTTCTGGCGATATCCGGTTTTCGGTTCATCCCCGCGTGTGCGGGGAACGGGTGGGTTGTCACCTAACCCGCGCAACCTCTGTC
>JAAFHI010000109.1 GCA_013298335.1 Actinomycetota bacterium | reverse complement strand
GCGAGCGTGACGAGCGTCGCCTGCCCGACCCGTTCGGGCGGTAAAACTTTCCACAACCCGGCCATCACGACGTAGACCAGACTGTAGGGCGTGAGCCACTGCACCACATAGGCGATGCCGTTCGGTTGCGCGACCCCGTGGATCGTTTCGAAAAACAGCCGCGCCTGCGCCACATGCTGCGGCACGTCGGTCGTCGGCGGAAACGGCGTCATCGCCAGCGGCAGACATCCGAATACACAGCACGCGAGGGCGATTCCGAAACGCGAAAAAAATTGCGACCGTTGGCTCATGAAGGGCAATCCGTCGTCCGGCGACCGATGGCGGCACAGCAATGCGCACCGATACACCGTGCGAAAAAGCGAAACGGGGCATATACTGTAGGCGCTTTCTTCCTGCAACAATTCATTTTCTTCCCCATTGCACCGGCTTTGAGTACTCCACGTCTTTCTTCCGCTTTTCTTGTTTCCTGCGGGCTGTTTCTGCTCGTGGGCGTCGCCTACCTGCTGACCAGTCCGGGCCGTATCGACATGGTTGACGGCCAGGCCCGTTTCGAAGTCTCCCGCAGCCTCGTCGAGGCCCGGCAGGCCAATCTGCGCGACCCGATGATGCGATGGCTGGGCATCCGGGGCCGCCATGACCGCCTCTATTCGCACTATGGCGTCGGCGCCTCGGCCACCGGTGCGCCCTTCATCGCCCTCGCCAAGCTCAGTGACGATTACAAAGGGGAAATGGAGCGGTTCATGTTTTCCCTGACCTCGCCGTTTTTCGGCGCGCTGCTGGCCGGGGTGTTCTATCTCTTCCTCATTGACCTCGGCATCGCCGCGCGTTCGGCCATCGGCTGGACGCTGGTCAACGCCTTCGCCACGCTCGTCTTTCCCGGCGCGGTGACGACCTTCGACAACGTACAGCAGGCGTTCTTCATTCTCTGCGCAGTCTGGTTCGGGTGGCGCGCCGCGCGACGAAACTCCATCGGGTATGCCATCGCGGGCGGGCTGTGCGCGGGCTGGCTCATCAATTTCGTCGAACACCTCGCGCTCATCATTCCCTGTCTCGCCCTCGCAACCGTCGGATTCTCGATTCGCTTCCGGCTCGACGGAGAGTATTTCCAGACGACGCTCAACGATCTCAAGGAAAAGATTGCCGGTCCGGAAGGCCGTGCCTCCATCAAGCGGTATCTCGCCTTCGGGTTCGCCTCGACGACCGGGCTTCTCGTCATGTTCGCGTTCAATGCCTGGCGCTTCGGGAGTCCTTTCAACTCCGGGAAATTCAATATCCCCGGCCATCCTCCGTTTTTCGGCAACCCGCTCTACGGTCTGCCCGGCCTGCTCGTCAGCCCCGGCAAGGGCATCCTCTTTTTCAGTCCTCCAATTCTGCTTGCGTGTTTCGGCTATGCCGGACTCCGCCGCCGCGCCCCGATGCTGGCCACGACCATCGCCGCGACGACCATCGTGCTCGTCCCGTTTCTCGCCTGCATTCTTTTCTACGGCGGCGACTGGTGCTGGGGACCGCGCTACCTGATTCCGATTCTGCCGCTCTGGTCGCTGACCTTCGCCTTTCTGCCGAAAACCCGCTTCATCACGGTGTTCGCCCCGGCCATCATCGTCATCGGCCTCGGCGTCCAACTGCTCGGCATCAGCCTCGATCACCAGCGGTTCTTCCTCGAAAACTGCCTGCAACCGCACTTCTGGGCCTACGATAAAACCTTTTACTTCCGCGAAAGCCAGTTGTTTGCCCGCCCGGGCGAACTCCTTGACCCGGTCAACAAGGACGCCGCCGACAAGGCCTGCTGGTTCCGCCCCGGTCCCTACGATTTCCAGAACACCTACACCCTGTTCGGCCTCTCGCCCGAAAAGGCCGACGAATCCCCGCTCTGGCGGCTCAACTTCGAAGTCTTCCACGTCGGACGCCCCTGGCCCTGCTGGATTCCGCGCCAGCCGCTCGACCGGCGTCCCATCAACGTCGAACACTGGCTGCTCGGCTCGGCCCTCGCCACGCTGGCCGGTTTTGGCCTCGTCGCCGCCGGACTCCGCCAAAGGAAACCCAAATGGACCGAAGAATTCCGCTCCACGCCGCCCATGACGATGACCCTGAGTTCATCGGGCGAATCGGCGTAATTCTCGATTCATTCATCGACCGCGATCAGCCGGACCAGATCATCCTAATCAAGATCGACAACTGGTTCGGCGAGAAATGGTTGAATTATCTGGGAATATCATCCGATGGGGTGTCCAACAGGAATGCCGTGATTCCCCCATTTGTCCCGAATCGGGTCGTTTCCCAAAGCGGCTTTCGGAAATGCGAAACCGACGAGTACCTTCCAGTCCCGACATCTCCGATACATCTCAACCAAAGGGATGGTTTCCCCTACCAACCCCGTGCCCAACGGATTTTCAGTGACACCCTGCTCGTCTGGTACAGCGGAAAAAGCGTCGGCAACGACCGGGGAAGTCTGATGATTTGCCGGATTGCAGAAAACAGGACTTCTACCGGGTACGTTTCTTTTGCTAGAAATAAGGTTTGGCGTTTGCACACATCCCTCGGAATGCTTTCGAGGGAACTCCTCGCAGCGCCCGTCTAAGGTATGAAGCACGAACCGACCCCCGATCCGTCTGTTGAACTGACCGTCATCATGCCCTGTCTGAACGAGGCTGAGACGCTCGAAACCTGCATCCGCAAGGCGCAGGGATTTTTCTCCGATTTCAAAATCCGTGGCGAAGTCGTCATTGGCGACAACGGCTCGACCGACGGCTCGCAGGACATCGCGACCCGCCTCGGCGCGCGCGTCGTCAACGTCCCGACCCGCGGTTACGGCGCGGCCCTGCACGGCGCAACGCTTGCCGCCCACGGGCAATACGTCATCATGGGAGACTCCGACGACAGCTACGACTTCACCGGCCTGATGCCCTTCCTCGAAAAACTCCGCGAGGGCTTTGACCTCGTCATGGGCAACCGGTTTCGCGGCGGCATCAAGCCCGGCGCAATGCCGTGGAAGAACCGCTGGATCGGCAACCCCATCCTGACCGGCATCGGACGGCTGCTGTTCAAATGCCCGGCGAGCGACTTCCACTGCGGCCTGCGCGGCTATTCCGTGGACGCCTACAAACGCATGGATCTGCGCACGACCGGCATGGAATTCGCGTCGGAAATGGTCATCAAGTCAACGTTGATGGGTTTGAAAATTGCCGAGGTGCCGACCACCCTCAGCCCCGACGGACGCTCGCGCCCGCCGCACCTGCGCCCGTGGCGCGACGGCTGGCGACACCTGCGGTTCATGCTGCTCTACAGCCCGCGCTGGCTTTTTCTCTATCCCGGCCTGTTGCTGATGGTGCTCGGCCTCGCGGTCGGCGCGTGGCTGCTGCCCGGCCAGCGACAGTTCGGCGGCGTGGTGCTCGACATTCACACGCTGCTCTATGCCTCCCTGAGCGTTCTCATCGGCTTTCAGTGCGTAATGTTCGCGGTTCTGGCGAAAGTTTTTGCGATCAACGAGGGCTTGCTCCCGGAAGACCCGCGCCTGACGACCATGTTCAAATTCGTCACGCTCGAAATCGGACTCATCGCCGGAACGATGCTGGTGCTGGGCGGGTTGTACGGCTCGGTTGCGGCGGTCGTCTCATGGAATCAGGTGGCCTACGGCGCGCTCGATCCGGTGAAAACCCTGCGGACCATCATTCCCGCTTCCCTGTTCCTGATGCTCGGCTTCGAAACCATCCTCGCCAGCCTCTTTTTCAGCGTCCTCGGACTCCGCATCCGCCGAATGTAGGAAAGGATGAAGGATGAGGGATGAAGGATGAAAAAAATCCCGACCTCAATCCGGATTCGAATTCCTGATAACCGTTTCCAAAATTTTCATCCTTCATCCTTCATCCTTCATCCTTTATGAAAGCTCTCGACTACTACCTTCAGAACTGGCGCATCGACGTGGTGCGGCCCCATCTCAACCCGACCGACCGGATTCTCGACATCGGCTCGTTCGACGGCGCCCTCGCGCGACGGGTCGGGAAGTACGCGGCCTACGTCGGGATTGACCCGGAGGCCGATCCGGCCAAATCGGACGGCGCGATGAAGCTCGTGAAGGGCCTTTTTCCGCAGGACTTGCCGCCACAGGAGCCCTTTGACGCCATCACAATGCTGGCGATTCTCGAACACATCCCCGAGGACGTGATGGCGAGCTTTGCCAAATCCTGCGCGGACGCCCTCAAGCCGGGCGGAAAATTGCTGCTCACCGTGCCGCATCCGTTCGTGGACAAGATTCTCGACGTCCTGATGGCCGTGAAAATTCTCGACGGGATGGAAACCGAGGCGCATCACGGGTTCGACGTGGCGCAGACCCCGACCATTTTCAAAAATGCCGGCTTCGAGATGATCGCCCACAGCCGATTTCAACTTGGGTTGAACAACTTCTACGCCTTCAAGAAGAAATGACCCTCTCGGTCTCGCTCCGCAAACGGTACGCCCGGCCCGACGGCGAATTCAGCCTTGATCTGAATTTCGACGCGCCGCCGGGCGTCACCGTTCTGTTCGGCCCCTCCGGCGCGGGAAAAAGCACCACGCTTGACTGCATCGCCGGCATCGCCCGCCCCGATTCGGGTCGCATCGCCCTCGACGAAACGGTCTTTTTTGAAGCGCCGGAGGGCGACCGTCCGCGCGTCGAACTGCCGATGCGCGATCGCCGCGTCGGTTACGTCTTCCAGCGGCTCGGCCTGTTCGAACATCTGACCGTCCGGGCCAACCTCGCCTATGGGCTGGCGGATCGCGCCCGCGATGAACGAACCGCGCTCATCGACGACATCCTGAACCGCTTCGGCATCGCCCATACCGCCGACCGTCGCCCCCGTACGCTCTCCGGCGGCGAACGTCAGCGTGTGGCCCTCGCCCGGACGCTCGTGGTCGCGCCGCGCGCGCTCCTGCTCGACGAACCCTTCACCGCGCTCGACGCCAAAACCAAATCGGGATTGCTGGCGGAACTGGCCGGATTGAAAGAACGCCGAATGATTCCAATCATTTACGTTACCCACGACGAAGCCGAAGTCACCGCGCTGGCCGACCGGGTCGTGACTTTTTCTTCATAAAACCCGGTTTCGCGTTGTAGATTGGTTTCAATTGCCATCGCCCGTGTACTCCCTGTCATCCGTGGCTCAATCCTGAACTTTCCTCCAAAACGTCATGTCTCAAACCTCCCCGAACCGCCTCGACGCGGACATCATCATCGGCTCGCGCGGCAGCGCCCTCGCCCTCTGGCAATCCGAATGGGTCAAGGCCCAGTTGGAAGCCGCCGTGCCCGGTCGCCGCGTCGCCATCGAAATCATCAAGACCACCGGCGACAAGATTCTCGACGCCCCGCTTTCCAAAATCGGCGGCAAGGGCCTTTTCACCAAGGAAATTGAAGAAGCGCTGCTCGAAGGCCGCGTCGATCTCGCCGTCCACAGCCTGAAGGACCTGCCCACGACGCTCCCCGAAGGTCTGGAACTCGGAGCCGTCACCGAACGCGAGGACGTCCGCGACGCCCTCATCGCGCACGACGGCGTCAGCGATTTCGCCTCGCTCAAACCGGGCGCGCTCATCGGCACGAGCAGCCTCCGCCGGCAGGCGCAACTGCTCGCCGTCCGCCCCGACCTGAAACTCGACGACCTGCGCGGCAACGTCGGCACGCGGCTGCAAAAAGTGGAAGAAGGCCGCTACGACGCGATCATTCTCGCCGCGGCGGGCATGTCGCGGCTCGGCTTCGGCGACAAGATCACCGAACGCATCGCCCCTGAAACCATGCTTCCCGCCGTCGGACAGGGCGCGCTCGGCATCGAAATCCGCGAAGGCGACACCGCAACCCGTGAAGCCATTCAGGTCATCGCCCACACGAAAACCTGGCGGGCGACCGACGCGGAACGCGCCCTGCTGCGCGGCCTCGGCGGCGGCTGTCAGGTACCGATCGCGGCCTACGCCACGGTTGACGATGACGGCGGCATGCACTTGCGCGGCCTCGTCGCGGCGGTTGACGGCACGAAGATCATTCGCGGCGAAACCAGCGGTCGCGCCGAAGACGCCGTCGCGCTCGGCGACGCCCTCGCCAAACAACTGCTCTCCGAAGGCGCGGACGAACTCCTCGACGCCCTCGAAGAACACGCCACGGCCTGAACCCGTTTCCAAAGCAAACCAGAAACCGCACCGAAGATCGTTTATCGGTGCGGTTTTTCCGTTGTACGATTTCAAATTTAGGAAGGCACGGAGTCTAGCCCGTAGCCGGAGCGCTTTGGCGAGGCTACGGGTTTCATGTTCGGTATACACAATTGATTCCAATTGATTCCCCATATCCTCGCCAAAGCGCTCCGGATATGGGCTAGATTCCAGGGGCAACCCGTTCACCATCCGGGATACCAGCGTGTTGGCCACATTCAATTGAAATCCGCTCTCGTCAGGGGCGCTGCGTTCCACCAACGGCTTACGTCCGCCTCCCTCCAGGATGCGATCTGGTCGCGGGTAACTCAAAACTGCTTTATTGTGCGGTCATCCAAAGCAGATGAACTCAAGAACGAGTCAATTCTTTTCAACCGATGGACATCCTCTCCCAATTGACCGAAGACCGTCCGCGACGGATGACCGTCACCGAACTCACCGCGCAGATCCGGCGGCGGCTCGAAGGCGACTTTTCAAGCATTTACGTCGAAGGCGAAATCTCGAACTTCATCGCGCATTCGTCGGGCCACTGGTACTTCACGCTCAAGGACGGCGGCGCACAGGTTCGGTGCGCGTGCTGGCGCGGCTCGAACCTGCGCATCCGGTTTCGTCCGCAGAACGGCGCGGCGGTGATCTGTCGCGGGAAGATTTCGGTCTACGCGCCGAAGGGCGAATACCAGCTTGTCGTCGAAGGCATCGAACCGGTCGGCATCGGGGCCGAACAACTCGCGTTCGAACAACTCAAGGAACGGCTCGCGTTCGAGGGACTGTTCGATCCGGTTCGCAAACGTCCCCTGCCCCTGCTGCCCGAACGCATCGGCGTCGTGACCTCGCCGACCGGCGCGGCGATTCGCGACATTCTGCGCGTATTGCACCGGCGCAATGAAAGCCTGAGCGTGTTGCTCTATCCGGCGCGCGTCGAAGGCGACGGCGCGGGCGAGGAAGTCGCGGCGGGCATCCACTATCTGAGCGATCACCACGGACCGGACAGCGAATATCCGCTCGACGCGCTCATCGTCGGACGCGGCGGCGGGTCGTCCGAGTCATTGCGGGCCTTCAACGATGAAGGGGTGGCGCGGGCGATCTTCGCCTCGAAGATTCCGGTCATCTCGGCGGTCGGCCATGAAATCGACTTCACTATCGCGGATTTCGTCGCCGACGTACGCGCCTCGACGCCGTCCGTCGCGGCGGAAATGGTTTCGGCCAAACGCGATGAAATCACGGAATACGTGCGGGGCGTCGGCTCGCAGCTCCTTCAGCACGTCCAGTTGAAAATCCTCGAAGCGCGCCACCATCTCAACGAACTCGAACGCGACCCGGTCTTCGACGATGTCCGCGCCCGTTTGCGCGATGCCGTCCAGACCACCGATGAATTGACGCAGCGCCTCGAAGAGGCCATCGAATCCCGCCTGCGTGACTGGAAGGAACGCGAACGCGCGGCCACCGTCGCCCTTGAAAGCCGCGACTGGACCCGGCGGCTGGCGCTCAACCGGCGCGACGTTTCCGACCTCGAACGCCGTTTTGAAACCGCGCTTCAAAACGCCGCGAATGCGCGTTCCGAACGCCTCGAACGCGCCATCGCGCAACTCGACGCGCTCTCGCCCCTGCGCGTGCTCGCGCGCGGGTACGCCCTCGTCCGCGACGACACTGGCCGCATCATCCGGCGCGCCGCCGATCTCGCCCCCGGCGATGAAGTGAATGTCCGCGTCGCCGACGGCGAGTTTCGAGCCCGCGTCCTGCCCGATCAGAAGAGGGGTCAGGAATCAGGGATCAGGGATCAGGAAAGTCCGGGGTCTCAAGCGCAAGACGTTTGAAAAAACGGGCGCTTTCGCTGCATTCAAAAGATGAAAGTTGC
>JAAFHI010000477.1 GCA_013298335.1 Actinomycetota bacterium | reverse complement strand
ATCGGCGGCCCGCCGGCAAACGGGCGGATCACGAGCCGCGAAGCTTTTCCCTTTTCGTTCAGTTCGTAGGCGAAGGTCGCCCCGTCGGGTGAAACGCTCGGCGACGAGGCATCGACGGTGTCCTCGGTCATCGGTTGCGCCTCGCCGCCCGCGACCGGCACGCGCCAGACGCCCCAACCGCCGCCGCGATAGTGCGAATAGACGAGCCATTTGCCGTCGGGCGACCAGCGGGGGCCGGTCCCGCCTTTGGTCGTCAACTGGCGGGGACCGTTGCCGTCGGCCCCCATGATCCAGATTTCTTCCTGTCCGCTCCGGTTCGACGTGAAGGCGATGGTTTTGCCGTCGGGCGACGGCGCGGGGTAGAAGTTGCGGCCCGTGTCGGTCAGAGGCGTCCGCTGTGAGCCGTCGGCTTTGGCCGACCAGATGGCGGCTTTCCCGCCCGCGACCACGGTGTAGAGCAGGGCGTTGTCGGGTCCCCATTCGCCGCACTCGTACCACGCGGCCCCCTGTATCACCTGGCGGAGATTCGCCGGTTGCGGGGCATCGAGGTCGAACACGTAGAGATTCGCGAGTTTGTCCCACTGCATCGTCGCCAGCGACGAGCCGTCCGCCGTCACCGACAGGCCGAAATATTCGTTGAGGTCGTTGGTGACGCGCCGGAGTTCGTCGTCGGGCGTCGCCCGGTACCAGAGTTGAAGCTGGTTGCTCTGCGGATCGCGGGCATTGAGGAAAAGCGCCGTACCGTCGGGCGTCCACGCCGAGATGATGGGCTGAAGCTGGCGCGGGACGACCGGCTTTTCGCCCCCGCCGCCGAACGGAATGACCGACACCGCCGAGTACTGCTTGTCGCCGTCGGCTTCGCGGCTGACCGCGAGAACGCCCTGATTGTCCGGCATCCACTGAAGCGTCCGGAACAGCCGTTTCGACATGGCTTCCGTCAGTACCGTCTTTTCGTCGCCGCCGTCGAGCCGGCTTGTAAGAATCGCCTGCACGCCGGGGGTCACGTTGTAGCGCCGGAAGATCATCCGGTTTCCGTCGGGCGAAAAGGTGACGGGACCGTCGATTTTTCGCATCACTTCGCGGGGCGTGCCGCCGAGCGACGGAACCTGATAGAGAATGCCGCCGACCGGAATGTCGCGCGGTTCGCACACGTAGTAGAGGTAGTTCCCGTCGGGCGAAAAGGTCAGCCCCCACATCGCCGCGTCGAGCGGACCGGCGATTTTCACCGTACTCCCGGTCGCAACCTGCCGGACCCAGATGACCGTGCCGCCTTCATAGGTCACATAGGCCAGATACTTGCCGTCGGGCGAAATGGAACTCGCGTCCGCCGTGACCCCTGACGTGAGTTTCGTCAGCCGGACGGTTTCAATGGAAAACGCGGGCGTCTGGCGGCGGAGGTTCAGCCAGCGGTAGCCGCCGAAACCGAGTCCGAGCGCGACCACTCCGGCCAGACCCGCCACCAGCCACCGTCCGGACGACGCGCGGCGCGGCGCGACCGCCCGACTGTCTCCCGTGGCGCGTTGACGGGCCGTCTGGGTAATGGTCTGGAGCGTTTCGTCGGTGCGCGGCGGCTTGGACGACCGGTCGGTCCGGTCCGGTGATTTGCTTGTCGCCTGAAATTCGCCCGATGTCTGGTAGAGGTCGTTCGAACCGGTCGAGCGCGCGAGCCGGTCGCGGGTGGCGAGGTCCTGCCGGATGTCGCGCAGATCGGCGATCAGTTCCGGCACCGTCTGGTAGCGCGCCTCGCGGTCCTTGCGGAGCGCCTTGTTCAAAATCCACTGAAGTTCCCGCGGGGCGTCCGGCGCGAACCGGGCGAGCGGCGGCGGCTCGGTCGAGAGAATCGCCGCGAGAATGTCGCTGTTGGTCCTGCCGGTGAACGGAATCCGCCCGGTGAGCATTTCGAACAGCACGACGCCGAGGCTGAAAATGTCGGACCGGGCGTCCACTTCGAGGCCGCGCGCCTGCTCGGGGCTCATGTAGCGCACGGTCCCCATCACCGCGCCGGGGTCGGTGTTGACCGCCGAGATGGTACTGACCTCGTCGAAGGCATCGCCGAGCGCGGCGCGACCGGTCTGTTTCGCAAGTCCGAAGTCGAGGACCTTGATGTAGCCGTCGGGCCGGACCATCACGTTTTCGGGCTTGATGTCGCGGTGGATGATCCGCGCACCGTGGGCGGACGCGATGGCGTCGCCGATCTGGACCGCCACGCCGATGGCTTCCCCGATACCCAACTCGCGTGATTTCAACAGTTTCCGGAGCGTCTGGCCTTCGATGAACTCGGTCACGATGTAGTGCAGGTCGTCCGTGTGGCCGATTTCGTAAATCGTGATGATGTTCGGATGGTTGAGCGAGACGATGGCCCGCGCCTCGTGACGGAAGCGGCGCAGGCGGGTGCTGTCGCGGGTGAACTGGGCGGGCAGAATCTTGAGCGCGACGCGGCGACCGAGGCGGGCGTCCTGCGCGAGCCAGACCTGCCCCATGCCGCCTTCCCCGAGCAGCGAGACGATCGTGTAGCCGCCGAGCATCTGCCCCGGTTCGACCATTGGGACCGGCGGCTGGGAGGAATTTTCGGGACCGGGAAGTTCGGTCCGGCGTTCGGCGGCGGCGTCATCCTCGGACAACAGCGACTCGACTTCGAGACGCAGCGTCTCGTCTCCCGCGCAGGCTTCCATGAGAAATGCGCCGCGCTCGGCGGGAGGCAGTTCAACCGCCGCGTTGAACAGTTCGTCGATTTTCTGCCACCGATCGTTCATTCGAAGCCGTCGGAAGCCGTCAGTCCGGCTGGAGGAAGGTGAAAAACCGCACCAAGGGGCCAAGTCGGCTGAATATACCGGTTGAAAAGGGAACAGGGAAAGAAAAGAAAGGGATCAGGGGAAGAGAAGAAAGGGATCAGGAAACAGGGGGCAGGGGTCAGGGAAAAACAAAAAACAGGCAACGTGAATTTTTTGCTTGACGGATTCCGCCGAAAAACGACGCTCTTTCCCTGACCCCTGACCCCTGACCCCTGACCCCTGACCCCTGACCCCTGACCCCTGACCCCTGACCCCTTCACTCTTCGCCGGTTGCGGACGGAGCGACGGAGGGTGGAATCCGGTGTCGCGCCATGACTTCCTCCCGCTCCTCGATGGCGATCCGGCGGAGCGCGGCGGGTGCGTGGTCGGCGTGACCAGGCGTGGAGGGAGCCGTTCCTTTTCCGAGAAACAGCCCATATTCCACGACGAGGCCGCTCTTGCCGTTTCGGGAGGTGTTGGGAATCTTGTAGGCGACGACGATGACGTGATCCTTTTTCGGATGCCAGAGCAGGCCGTTCGAAACGAAACCGAAGTCGTGTCGCCCGGCGAACCATTCTCCGATGAAATACAGCCGGTGCTTGAGAATCGGCTGTTCCCACCCGGCGACCGCATGGACCGTATTTCGCTTGAAGAGTTCATTGGTCCCGGCGCTCACCCCGCCCGTCAGCCGGGTCTTCACCTTCGGCAGAACAAGACTCCCATGGGTGTAGCCGAAAACGCCGACGCCTTTGCCGCGGGTGTTGAAAACCGTCATCTGGCCGAACGTCCACTTGAGTTCGAGATCGGGAAGCCGCCCCGCCAGAACCGGAACCGCGGTTTTGAATCCGACGCCGACCGCCTCATTGGCCGTGCGCGGGGTCCCGAAGTTGTACATCGTGACCGCGAGTTCGGTATTTTTCCCCACGCCGTACGCATAAAAGTTCGTGCCATACCAGTTTCGACCGGGGTTCTGCGGTCGGGCCTGGGTTTCATGCATGAGAAAGTGTCGTCCCTGAGGCGTGATGTCGGCGGAAGGCAGGTTGACGATGGCCTGCTGTCCCGCAACATCTCCGTGAGAAAAGGTGAAAACGATCAAAAGAAAGAACAGGAATCGCAAGTGCCCCATAAAATCCGTGAAACTCCTCCGGTGCTGCTTTCGGGAACGGTCATTTTCCGGCCATCGGAAGGGAGCGGAACGGATGACCGTCCAGCCAGGTACATCCCTGTCCCGCTTCGAGTCGGTAGCGCATCGTGCCGGAGGGTGAACGGAGTTCGAGGAAGGCGGCGGCGTTGCGTTCGAAGATGCGCCAGCTTCCGGAGGTCGATCCGCTCGCCCCGGCGTTCGCGATTTCGAAACGACC
>JAAFHI010000510.1 GCA_013298335.1 Actinomycetota bacterium | reverse complement strand
CACACGGAAAATCATGGATTCCGCAACAACGCATGCTTCCCGCATGGATGTGATGTATCGCCGTCAGCGTCATATCTACGATTTGTCACGCAAGTACTTTCTCTTCGGGCGCGACACGATGCTGTCGGCCATGACGCTTTCTCCGGGCGACCGCGTGCTCGAAATCGGGTGCGGCACGGCGCGCAATCTGATTGCCCTCGCGGCGCGTCAGCCGGAGGTTTCTTTCTACGGTGTGGATATTTCGAGCGAAATGCTGGCCACGGCGCGCTCGAACGTCCGCCGCCGGAAGATGTCGGACCGGATGTCTTTTGCCCAGTGTCCGGCGGAACATCTCGACCATCGGGCCACCTTTGGGCTCGATGAAAAGTTCGATGCCGTCTTTTTTTCCTATTCGCTGTCGATGATTCCGGCGTGGCGGCTCGCGCTCGATGCCGCGCTGGCGAACCTGCGGCCCGGCGGAACGCTCTGGATCGTGGATTTCTGGGATCAGAAGGATTTGCCCGACTGGTTCGAACGCATGCTGAATGCCTGGATTCGGCGGTTCGACGTGACGCCGCGTCCGGAACTTCTCGAAGTCCTCGAACGCGCGGCTGCCGGGAATGGCGGTCGGCTGACGGTCGAATCGGTCGGCGGGCGCTATGCGTTCATCGCGCAGCTCACGACCGCCGGTCAGGCCGCGATGCCATTTGATCGGTTGTAACCAAACCCCCCGATAAACCGGCTCGGGTCCGGCACGCATCCGGCGCGGCGGGCTTCGTCGAGGAAGGCCGTCCGCTCGAACGTATCGACGATGTGCGGGTCAAACCAGACGCCCCGGTTTTCGAGCAGGTCGGCCCAGACCTCCGCGACCGGATGTCCGGCCCGGTGGGGGCGATCCTCGGTCCGGGCCACGAAGTAATCGGCGACTGCGATGATGCGGGCCGAAAACGGAATCGCGTCGCCTGAAAGCATCGTGTCCGGATAGCCGCCGCCAGCGTACCGGACGTGGTGATACAGCGCGGCGTCGATGACCGCCTCGGGCATTCCCGCCTCGCGCAGGATCGCCGCGCCGAATTCGGTGTGACGTTCCATGACGCGGCGTTCGGCATCGTTGAAGGTCGTCGTGCTCAACCTGACGTCCTCGGCCACCGTGATTTTCCCGATGTCATGAAATTCGCCCGCAAGCCGCAGGTCTTCGAGAAAGGTTGCGTTGCTGGCGGAGGTGAAGCCCCATTCGGCGGCGATGACGAGCGCTACGCCCGCCACCCGTTGCCCGTGATCGGCCAGTGAATAGCCCGTGCCGCGGTAGGCGCCGCGCATCCGCTCCCGCAGATGTTCCGGGGGCGTTTTCCGAACCAGAGTCGTGACCGTGTCGCTGTCCATGTCGGTTTCCTCCCGCATCGTCGTTTGCCGGTACCGTAGGGGCTCAACCTGAACGACAGGTTACGCGCATTTGAACGATGCCTTGACGAGATGCCCGCCGTCGGTGGCCGTTGCCCTCGTCATCCAGTCATGAATGACGAAACGGATGGGAGTTACTCCGGGTTCGATCCGAATGACATGAAGAAAGGAAGGGGAAACCGTCAGCGCCGGGCGCGCAGGATGGTCACGACGCCGGTCGCGGTCGGGATTTCATCGGTCAGACGGACGTCGTTGAATCCGCATTCCCGAATGAAATCGGGCAGCCGCCCGGCGGCATGGTCGGACGTGGTGGCGAATCCGTCGAGCAGTTGCACCTGAAGAAAGGCCAGTCGTTCGAAGGGGTTCCGGGCTTTCCCGTAATCGGCGAGATGCAGGATGCCGCCCGGTTTCAGGACGCGCCGGATTTCCCGCAGGGCGGCGTGTTTGCGGTCGGTCGTCAGGTGGTGGAAGACGAGCGACGACATGGCGGCGTCGAACGAGGCGTTTTCGAAAGGGAGTTCGTTGGCGAATCCGGCCACGAGGCGAACCGGACGTGCCTGACCGGCCAGTTTCCGTCCGGCGCGGGCCAGAATCGCCGGATCGCCGTCGAGGCCGGTGAAATCGGCTTCCGGAAAGCGTTTCCCCGCCAGCGCGAGCAACGTGCCCGTTCCGCAGCCGACATCGAGGGCGGAGGTCCCGGGGCCGAGATTCATCGGTTCGAGAAGGCGCGTTTTGAAGGTCGCTTCCCGGACGCCCACGCGAACCGCCGCGTCAAACAGCCCGGTGAGGGCATGAAACCGGAGGGCGGGAATGAATTCCGGGGCGGGGCGGTTTGAATTCGAGGCGTCAATTTGCTTCATTGGGCACATATCGCACAGTCGTCCACTTTATTGCCATTGCCTCTCCCGGAGGATCTCCATGAAGCGTTTCGTCCGAAGCGTGCTCCTTGTCGCTCTGTTTCTTTGTCTCCCCTCCCTGACGGTCGGGGTACTGTCCAGAACTTCCCTGACGGTTGGAGTTCCATACCGTTCATCCGATGTCGTCTCGGCCCAGACCGCCGCGCCGCAGTTGGCGTTCGACGTGAAAGCCAACTACGCCAAGACCGAAGTGCAGATCCCGATGCGCGACGGGGTGAAGCTGTTCACGTCGATTTACGCGCCGCGCGACACGTCGAAAAAGTACCCGATGCTGCTCAACCGCACGCCCTACAGCGTGTCGCCCTACGGCGCGGACGCCTACAAGGAACACATCGGGCCGTCCGACGACATCGCCCGCGGCGGCTATATCGTTGTCTATCAGGACGTTCGCGGACGCCTCATGTCCGAGGGCGAATACGACAACATGCGCCCGCACAACCCGAACAAGAAGGGGAAACAGATCGACGAGTCGAGCGACACGTACGACACGGTCGAATGGCTCGTGAAAAACGTCGCGAACAACAACGGAAACGTCGGGATGTGGGGCATTTCCTATCCCGGCTTCTATGCCGCGACCGGCATGATCGACGCGCACCCGGCGCTCAGGGCGGTGTCGCCGCAGGCCCCCATCGCCGACTGGTTCATCGGCGACGACATGCACCACAACGGGGCGTTCTTCCTGATTGACTCGTTCAACTTCTTCACTTTCTTTGGCCCGCCGCGGCCCGTGCCGACGACGCAGTTCCCCCCGCCGTTCAAGCACGGCACGCCCGACGCCTACAAGTTTTTCCTTGAAATGGGCGCGGTTTCGAACGCCAACCCGAAGTACCTGAAGGGCAGCATCGGCTTCTGGAACGACTTTCTCGCCCATCCGAACTACGACGAGTTCTGGAAGTCGCGCAACCTGCTGCCGCATCTGAAGAAAGTCGCCCCGGCGGTGATGACGGTCGGCGGCTGGTTCGACGCGGAGGACCTCTACGGCCCGCTGCACATCTACGATGAAATCGAGCGCAACAATCCCGGAATCAACAACATGCTCGTCATCGGGCCGTGGTTTCACGGCGGCTGGGCGCGCAGCGACGGCAGCCGGCTCGGCAACGCGCAGTTCGGTTCGAAAACCTCCGAGTACTACCGCGGCGAAGTCGAACTGAAGTTCTTCGACCACTTCCTCAAGGGCGAGGGCGAGTTGAAGCAGCCGGAAGTGCTGGCGTTCCAGACCGGTTCGAACCAGTGGAAGAGCTACGATTCGTGGCCGCCGAAGGGCACGACCGAGAAAACACTCTTCTTTCACCCGAATGGCAAACTGTCGTTCGACGCGCCGAAGGAAACCGGCGAGGCGTTCGATCAGTACGTCAGCGACCCGGCCAAGCCGGTGCCCTACACCAACGAAATCACGATCAGTCGCGGTCGGGAGTACATGACGGAAGATCAGCGGTTCGCGTCGCAGCGGCCCGACGTGCTCGTCTACAAAACCGACATTTTGACCGAAGACGTCACGCTGTCCGGAAAGCTGCTCGCCGATCTGTTCATCGCGACGACCGGCACCGACGCCGATTTCGTGGTCAAACTCATCGACGTGTTTCCGGACGACACGCCCAACGCCGATCCCAACCTGACCAATTTCAAGATGGGCGGCTATGAAATG
>JAAFHI010000293.1 GCA_013298335.1 Actinomycetota bacterium | reverse complement strand
ACTGACAGCCCTCCCTGACGGCCAGGCTGCGGTAACTGTTTTTAATATAAGAGTTTATCCGCGCTTGATGGTCCGTCCGACGGTGTCGATGGGGAGCGAATAGACGGTCGAGGAATGGCCGTGCGCGGCGAAGCACCCCTGCACCGCCGCCGCGACCGACGGCACGTTTTCATTCGCCAGCACCAGCACCGACGGCCCCGCGCCGCTCAGAGCAGTGGCGAGCAGTCCGGGATGTTCGAGCGCGAGGATATCCGGCAGACCCGGCACGTAGGGCGCGCGGAACGGCTGGTGCAGATGATCGCGCATCGCCTCGCGCAGCAGGTCGTAGCGCCGGTGTTCAAGCGCGCCGACGAACATCATCACGTGCTGCATCTGGAAAATCGCCTCGGCGCGGGCGATCGTGTCGGGCAGTACCGCGCGCATTTTCTCGGTTGGCAGAGCGAAGTCGGGCGTCACGATGGTAATCGGAAGGTCGTCGGGGAACTCGCGGTGGAACAGAATCGGCGGTCCGCTGATTCGTCCGCAGGAGGTAATCCAGCCGCCGAACCGCGCCGGGGCGAGGTTGTCCGTGTAATTTTCAAAGACCATCGCGTGCCGCAGGAATTCACCCTGCGAAAATTCCATCCCGGTCACCGCCTCGACGAGCGAAACGCCCGCGACGATGGCCGCCGCGCTGCTGCCGAGGCCGCCCGCGAGCGGAATGTCGTTGACGATGTCGAGTTCGAGCGGCGGCAGGCTCACGTAGGCGTTCGACGCCGCGTGCCGGGCGACGCGGCAGATGAGGTTTTCTTCCGGGTCGAGCGGAATGCCGTCGGTTTTCGCGCCCGACGCGGTGATGCGCCACGGCGCGTCGGCGGGCAGAACCCGTCCGCGGACAGTGAGATAAAGGCCGAGCGCGAGGCCCATCATGTCGAAGCCGGGACCGAGGTTGGCGCTCGACGCGGGCACGCGGATTTCAAAGGAAAGATTGGTCATTGCATTCTGTATTCCAAAAGGGATAGCTCTCTTTGTACGCGGCGGCCCCCCGTCGGGCAAGTCCGGGGGCCGCGCACATCATCTTTTCAACCAGGAGCCGAACCGATGCCACCCTCCCTTCCCGAACTCGCCGCGTGGGATGCCCTTTCCGCGGACGAGTGCGAAACGATTGCCCGTGATCTGGTCACGGCGCTCCCGACCGGGACGACCTTCGACCGCGTCGAACCCCATTCCCTCGGCGGTCAGAGCCGCCACGTTGCCTTCTTTCTCTTTGAAGATGAACGGTTTGCGCTGATTCCTGGCGGCCCGGTCGAACTCGGATACGACCGCACCAGGCCGTACGCCTTCAGTTCGGCGATGCTGGAAAACTGGGAAACCGAAACGCGGGAAGGATATGGATTTTCCTACAGTGTGGAAGAATTTCTGGACGATGTGTTGACGCCGTTGCGGTCCATCACCTTGAAACCGTTCCTGATTTCGGTGATGCCCAAGGAATATGATTTCACCTCCTACGACCACAGGATCAATGCCCAAACGACCACGAAATTCCGCGAGGACAACCAACTCGACGGCGTCTGGCGAATCCCCACGTCAGACGAATGGGAACACGCCTGCGCGGCGGGCACGCGGACGCTGTTCCGCTGGGGCGACGAATGCCCGACGGATGAAATTTCCTACGGCGCGAAAAACTTCATCGCGCACAAAGCGCCGAACGGCTTCGGGCTGACGTTCAACGCGAGTACTTATGACATTGAACTCTGCGACGGCGGTATCACACGGGGCGGAGACGGCGGCATTACAGTCTGCGGCGGCCTCGGGACAGTCGCAACGTGGCTACCCTTCGCCTCGGCGTATCAGGAGCGCTCGGAAGTGGTTGAGGAAGGCGATTACGACTGGGTTTACATCCGGCGCGTGTTCGAAATTCCGGAAAGGTGATTGCCGCCCTCCCTCACGGTCGGGGTTCCATACCGGTGGAGAAACATCACCATCCGGCCACGGGTATGGAAACCCGACCATGAGGGAGGGAAGGAAAGATTCATGCACCCAGTCATCACCCATTCGTGGAACGTCACCGAAGCCGAGGCGCGCCGGATTCAGCGTGAACTCGCCCAAAAAGTCGAACTCGCCGACCGGCTGCCCGATCCGGTCCGGCTCGTCGCGGGCGTGGACGCCGCCTACGAAACCGACGGCGACCGGATGTTCGCGGTCGCGGTGCTCTTCGACGCCGATACGCTCGCGCCGCTCGAAACCGTTGAAGCGGAAGGTGTTTCGCCGTTTCCCTACGTACCGGGGCTGTTGTCGTTTCGGGAGATTCCGATTTTACAAACGGCGCTCGCGAAACTTTCGCAACGTCCCGACCTCATCGTCTGCGACGGACAGGGCGTCGCCCATCCGAACCGGCTCGGACTGGCGTCACATCTCGGCGTGGTGTTCGACGTACCGACCATCGGCTGCGCGAAAACGCGGTTCGTCGGCGATCACGGCCCGGTCGGAAATTCGCGGGGCGATTTCGCGCCGCTGATGCTCGACGGCGACGAAGTGGGGAGCGCGCTGCGGACGCAGGACGGCGTCAACGTCCTCTACGTTTCACCCGGACACCGCGTCTCGCACGCGACGGCGCGCGACTGGGTGTTGAAACTCGCGCCAAATTTTCGCCTCCCCGAAACGACCCGCGCCGCCGACCACGCCGTCAACGCCCTCCGGCAACGCGTTCTGACGCAAAATTCGGGAAAAAATTCTTGAACCGTTTCCACGCCGACGACGTAGGCAACTTTTAATCTTTTTCGAAAGTTGAAACTTTTTCACGAAACCCGGCACTGGTGTCACATCCGGTTTCGAGTTTCGTGAAAGGTCGGTCCGGCGGTATGAAGTTCCTCCTGTCATTCCTCTTGGTATTTTTGTGCTCAATTGGGGCGTTTGCGCAGACCGCGGGAAACGACCCGACCACCGTGCCCGCAGCCTCCACTTCAACCGCTTCGACCACCGCCGATGACGCGCCCGAGGCCCCGCCCGCGATGCCGGGCGGCGCGGTCCCGATCCCGGCGGCGCGCGCCAAGGCGCTCTCGATTCCCCGTCTCGACGGCGCACCGGTCATCGACGGCGACCTCAACGACGCCGTCTGGCAGCAGGCGATGGTCATGAAGGACTTCTTTCAGACCCAGCCGGGCTACAACGTCGCGCCGTCGCGCAAAACCGAGGTCCGGGTGGGCTACGACGCGAAATTTCTCTACTTCTCGTTCCACTGCTACGACGAACCCGACAAAATCCGCGCGACCGTCGCCCAGCGCGACACGGTGTTCGGCGAAGACAACGTGCGGGTCTTTCTCGACACGTTCAACGACCAGCGCCGGGCCTACGTTTTGGGCTTCAACCCGTATGGCATCCAGCAGGACGGCGTTCTCACCAACAACGGCGGGACCGACTACACGGTTGACATCCTGATGGAATCAAAGGGGAAAATCGTCAGCGACGGATGGGTCGTCGAAGTCGCCATTCCGTTCAAGTCGCTGCGTTACGAGGCGGGCAAGGGCAAACTCTGGGGATTTCACGTCTGGCGCAACATTGACCGTTTCAACGATGAAATTGACTCGTGGATGCCGATTTCGCGGGACATTTCGGGTTTTCTCAATCAGGAAGCCCATCTCACCGGGCTTGAAGACCTTTCGGTCGAACGGACCTATGAACTCATTCCCACGCTCGCACTTGCGCAGGACGGCAAGCGCGCCAGCGACGGTCGTTTCGTCAACAAACCGATCACGTTCACGCCCGGACTGACTGGCAAGGTCGTCATCACCCCCAATCTCACCCTTGATCTGGCGATCAATCCCGATTTCGCCGACGTCGAGGCCGATTCGCCGGTCGTCACGACCAACCAGCGGTTTCCGATTTTCTTTCCCGAGCGGCGGCCCTTCTTTCTGGAAGGAAAGGATATTTTCTCGACGCCGATTCAGGCGGTGAACACCCGCGCCATCATCGACCCCGACCTCGCGGTGAAACTCACCGGGAAACGCGGGCGGACACTCTTCGGCATTCTGCTCGCAAGCGACAACGCGCCGGGCAATTACAGCGAGGAAGAACGGGCCGATCCGGTCGTCCGGCAGCGCATTCAAAAGTTTCTCGACAAAAACGCCTACATCGGGGCCTTGCGGGTCCGGCGCGACATCGGCGCCGACAGCAGCATCGGCCTGATTGCCACGACCTACAATTTCATCGAGAAACACAACCATCTCGCCGGCATCGACGGACGGTTTCGCATCGACCCGACGACGTATTTCACGTTTCAGGTTCTCGGCACGAATTCGCGACGCTTCTTCTATGACCCGAACCGCGACGTGAGGGACTATCGCACCGGCAACGGCCTGGCGTACCAATACAACCTGAACCGGAGCGGGCGGTTCTGGAATTTCGGGGCCTACGGCAACGGGCGGACGCGCAACTACCGCGCGGATGTCGGATTCGTGCGGCGCACCAACGCCAATACCAACGGATTTTTCATCGAGTACAAATCCGATCCGAAGCCAAAGAACAAGCTCATCGGCTGGAATCTCAGTTCCAACGTCGAACTCGGGTACGATTTCTTCGGGCGGTCGCAGTATTCGAACCTGAACGTCGAAGGCTCGATCAATCTTCAGAAACAGACGTTTCTCGGCGCCGGTTTCAACCGCGGATACGAACGACTGGTCGAGGATGAATTCGGGCCGCGCCGCTCGGCCACGCAGTCGGGCGCGTTTTTCGGGCCGCGCGGCGAGCGTTCGACGTCGCAGGGCGAAATCTACTTTTTCGGGGGCTTCACGCCCTCTCGAAAATTCCGCATCAACGGCAACTACACCTTTGGATTCAATCAGTTCGACTTCGACTTCGGCGCAGGCGAACGCTATCCGCGCGTCAGCCCGGCGGCGCTCGCCGACCCGAACGCCGCTCTCGACCCCGGACCGGGCCGGGCCAGAAACCTGAATCTGACCGTCGAATGGACGCCGATCAGCAAGTTCACCTCGTCGGTCAACTACAACTTCAGCACGCTGCGCCGCAACGACACCGGACAGACGGCCTTCACGACGAACATCATTTCGTACCGCGCGACGTATCAGTTCACCCGCTCGCTCTTCATCCGCGAACGACTCGACTACGACACGCTGTCGCGCACCGTCCGCAACCAGTCGCTGTTCGGCTGGAATCCGAGTCCCGGCACGGCGTTCTACGTCGGCTACAACGACACCATCGGATACAACAGCTTTCAGGACGGACGCTTCGAGCCGGGGCTGTTCCGCACCAACCGGACGTTCTTCATCAAGATGACCTATCTGATCCGGCGGAGTTTTGGGGGAAAGTGAAGAAGAAAGTCTTGGGAGTCTTGTGGGTCTTGAGAGTCTTGGGAGTCTTGGGAGTCTTGGGAGTCTTGGGAGTCGGGAAGAAAGTTCCTGACCTGAGGTGTAGACACAGTTTCTTTCGGCCACCCCAAATCACGGGAGACTGGTTTTACGTCCGGAAGGGATGAAACCCGATTTCG
>JAAFHI010000017.1 GCA_013298335.1 Actinomycetota bacterium | reverse complement strand
GATCAGGGATCAGGGATCAGGGTCGCTTTTCTACGGGATCCGTCAAGCAAAAAATGCACGTTGCCTGCTTTTTCTTACCTGATTCCCGATCCCTGATTCCTGTTCCCTTTCTTCTCTTTCCCTGATCCCCGACCCCTGTTGCCTGATCCCTTCCCCAAAAGAAAAATGCCCTGCAAGCGAGTTGCAAGGCAAAGGCGGGATGGTTCGCGAAACCGCGAATGTAAAAATCGTTACGCTTTGGTGACGTTCTCCGCTTGCGGTCCCTTCGGACCGTTCACGATTTCGTATTCGACAGTCTGTCCTTCGGCAAGGGACTTGTACCCTTCTTCCTTGATCGCCGAGTAGTGAACGAAAACATCACTACCGCCCGGATTTTCGATAAATCCGTAGCCCTTGCTGTTATTGAACCATTTCACTTTGCCTATTGTTCTCGACATCGTACTTCCTCCAAAAAAAGAAACGTGCATTGAAATTCAGCGCGTGAGCGCCACCGGTCGCGCAAAGACACGTCTGCTCGACGTTGCTGAGACGGACACTCGATCGTTCGGGTTAAGTTGAACGCGGCACACATTTCCCCACGGTCCGGCTGAAGGGATAGCCGACCGACGGCCTGATGCGAAATTGATCAAGTTAGGTGATGTGTGAGTAACCGTCGTGTGAAAAAACGCTTCGAGGAAAGGTTGCTTCACGCGAGACGGGCCGAAGGTACAGTACGATTTTTTACATGTCAATCTCTTTTTTGTCCGCTTACATACAAAAGAAAAGCGTCCGGAGTCAGGTGACCCCGGACGCTTTTTCGTACCTGAAAAACGCCTGCATTTAGTAGCCCTGGAGCGCAGCCAGGAAGGTGAAAAGCACGAGCGTTTCGATCAGAACCATACCGATAAGCATGGTCGTGAAGATCCGCTGACCCGCGCCGGGGTTGCGCGCGGTGCCTTCGCAGGCAGCCGCGATGGCCTTGCCGTCGCCGAGGCCGCAGCCGATGGCCGCGAGGCCGACGGCCAGCGCACCGAAACCGATCTTGTAGGTCGTGGTCTTGGCACCCTCAGCCGCGCCCTGCGCGAGTACCGGAACCGACATGGCCGCGAGGAACGAAGCGGCCGCAATCATCTTCATCGTGAGTTTCTTCATGATTTCTCCAAAAAAATTGAAAAGGTTGAAAAGGTTCGGAAGAAACGTCGCGGCGGCCTGCGCGGGATGATGCCCCGCCGGTTCGGGATCCGCCTGCCTCGTTTGGGACGGGCAGGGTGCCGGCAACCGGCGGTAACGAAAAGAAGTGCGAGCCGTTCGGAAACGACGTTCAGCCGAGTTGGGAAAGAACTGTGAACAGTGGCCAGTAGCCAGTGGTCAGTGGTGAACAATGACGTCTTTACTGACGGCCAACCACTGACGACTGGCCACTAACCACTGACTACTTGTTTTCAAACTGCCGCGCGGCCCAGGTCAGCATCGCCCACAGGACGAACGCCGAGACCGCGGCGATCAGGACCGTCGTCAGCGCCGGCGTACGCCGGGCCAGACAGATGACCACGGCGATACCGCCGGCCAGCAGGGCGTTAAGTGCAATCAGTAACTGCTGGCGGGCGCGGAGTTCCATCGAAATCAGTGGGCGTGGGCGGCTTCGCCGTGGCCCTCATGCTCGTCGTGGTGATCGTCGTGCGGGACCGTTTCGCTCAGGTAGATGATGGTCAACTGAACGAAGATGAAGGTCTGGACGACGGCCACGAACGTGCCGAGCGCCATCGAGAAACAGGGCACGACATAGGCGAACAGCGAACCGAACGCGATACCGAGCTTTTCATCCACGAACATATTGATCATCAGCCGCAGCCCGAGCGTCGCCGGACGCAGGCAGTTGCTGAACATTTCGAAGATGAAGATGACCCCGCCCATGATCGCCATGAACCCGGCGGTCAGCCCGGCGGTGAAGTGCTTGAGGAAGCCGATTCCCTGCTGAATGAAGCCCATCGACATGTAGTAGACGAAGGTCATCAGCCCGAGGGCGAAGGTCACGTTGAAGTTGGCGGTCGGCGATTCGAAGAGCGGGAACAGCCCCATCAGGTTCGAGGTCAGCACCAGCGCGGCGAGCGGCAGCAGATACGGCAGATACTTGAAGCCGTAGGACCCGACGGACTGATTCACCATGTCCTTGACCTGCAACACGATGACCTCGACCACCTGCTGGCCCGCGCCCGGCTTGTCGACCGAGAGGCTGCCGGCAAAAACGCGAAAGACCACGATGCACAGCACGGCGGCGATGAGCAGCATGATGACGTGCGGCGGCAACTGGTCGGCGGTCAGGTGGGTCAGGTGGTAGACCTGCTCGATGAGCCACGGATGCTCGTGAGCGGCTCCTTCGGCGGCATGTTCGGCAACGGGTTCACCGGCGAACGCAAGAACGATTGACGAAAACATACTCATGAGATTCAAGAGAAAAGAAGACGGAACGGGATATGTACTTGCGGGAAATTCATTTCGCCGCCCGCCGTCCGGGGAGATACGCCACTTGAAAAAACGTTTCCACCACGACGGTCAGCGGCAAAACAAATAAGCCGCAGACTACCGCAACGACGGAAAGCTGCGCAACCCGACTTGCAAAGAAAAGGACGCCTCCGACGACCAGCCAGCGCAGAAAGAACTTCGCCAACTGGAACCGCGAGGGTCGTTCGCCGCCGCTCGCCGCGACGATGCCGCGCAGGCTGCTGTGCATCCAGCGGTAATTCAGGATGCCGAGCGCGCATCCGAGCGCCACGCTGACGGCGATGTCGCTTCCCCACCGCCAGAAAACGCCGACCGTCACCAGCACCGACATCAGGAGCAGGTTCCGCCACAACCGGCGCTCGGTCGCCGCCGGACTCGCCTCGGCGCGTTCTTCTTCATTGAATTCGATAATGTCGTATGAATCGTTCGAATCTTCCGGCTCATCCTTCATCCTTTAACCTCATCCTTAAATACATGCGCGCAGGGTGCGCGCGTTCCGGTCAGCCGTCGCCCATCATCTTCCAGATGCGGTACAGCAGCAGTCCGCCGCTCGTCAGTCCGCCCAGAGCGCAGACAACCAGCAGCCACGGAGTTGTGCCGAGCCAGCGGTCAAGGAAATAGCCAGCCACGAACGGGGCCACGATGGTCGCCGGAATCGAAAGCGCCAGGCCGAGCGAATCGTTCATCCGCGCGCGGCCACCGGGCTTTTCCTCGAATTCCGGCGGTTGTGTTTTCATCAGGGGCGGTACTTTCACGGTCGAATTGACCCGATTATGCCGGACGGGATACAAGCGCGCCATTCCTTACCGATTTCCAGGAGCACCCCCGATGAACCTCGCCGATTTCCGTTCGCTGTTTGCCTATATCGAATGGGCCAACGATCAGGTCCTGACCACCATCGCCCAACTGACCGACGAACAGTTCAACCGCGTGGTCGGCGGGAGCTTCCCGACCCTTCGCGAAACCGTTTCCCACCTCGTCGTGGTCGAATGGGTCTGGCTCGCCCGCTGGAAGGGATCGGGCGTCAACGCGCCTCCCGCGTGGACGACCGCCGACACGCTCGCGCCCTATCGCGAGGCGCTCCGCGACGTCGAAGCCGACCGCGCCGCCTTTCTCGCGGGGCTCACCGACGCCGATCTCGAACGCCCGGTTTCATTCACCTTTCTGAAGGGCGACCGCAGCGACACCTTCCCGCTGGGCGAACTGATGCAGCACGTCATCACGCACTCGGCGTTTCATCGCGGCCAGCTCGTCTCGCTGATCCGGCAGGTCGGCGCGGTCCCGCCCCCTTCGGACCTCCTCGACTATCTGGACGTCGTCCGCGCCAACCGGTAAACCGTCTTTGTAACTGTTCAGAGTCTCCCGCTTTAGCGGGAAAAAGCTCGGCAGTTGGATATTTTCTCAGGAAAAATCAGGCTTCGTCCGTGATTTTTCTGGAAAATAGGCTGGAAAGTGGTCGAATTTCGAAAATTCTCCCCGCTAAAGCGGGGGACTCTTAACAGTTACCCGTCTTTTTTTGAGAAAGAGGTGACGCGCATGCGCTTCCGCATCACCCGCCCCGGCCCGCGCCTCGCGGACTTCGTGGATTTTTACTGGTGGTTCGAAAATTCGCCGCGCCCCCACAGGCTCGAACGCCTGCTGCCGACCGGCACGATGGGGCTGATCGTCAACCTCGACGAAGACGCCGCGCGGATTTACGACGAGGAAAGGCCGGGCGAGATCCAGCGGTTTCGCGGGGCGGTCGTGAGCGGGGCCTACGCCGGGACGTTCGTCATCGACACCGCCGCGCAGCGGGCGGTCGCCGGGGTACAGTTCAAACCGGGCGGCGCGTTTCCCTTCTTCGGCGGCCCCGCCGACCGCCTCCGCGACGCCCACGCTGGACTCGACGACCTGTGGGGTACCACCGCCTACCAACTGCGCGAACGCCTGCTCGCCGCGCCGACGCCCGAGGCCAAATTCGCCGTCTTCGAGACGATGCTGCTCGCGCGACTCGGCAAATACGAAGGACGCCACCGCGCGGTCGCCTTCGCCCTCAACGAATTTCACGCGCTTCCCCACATCCGGACGGTCGGCGACGTGACGGACGCCATCGGCCTGAGCCCGCGCCGTTTCATCGAACGCTTCACCGAGGAAGTCGGGCTGCCGCCCAAGCTCTACTGCCGGATTCAGCGATTTCAGAATCTGTTGAAAAGCATCCACGACGGACGCACGCCGGTCTGGGCCGACGTCGCGCTCGGTGGCGGCTACTACGATCAGGCGCACTTCATCCGTGACTTCAAAACCTTCTCCGGCTTCACCCCGACCGACTACCTCGCCCGCCGCACCGAACACCTCAACCACGTACCATTGCCTTGAAACAGCAGCCTGACCGTAAGGGAGGGCTGACGTTTGCGCCCTCCTCACGGTCGGGCGACGGCCCCTCGCAGCAGGGTCAAATTTTTACAATACGCCGGTAACGCGTCCGGTTCAGAATCGGGGCGTTCAAGGCTTACGGCCTCGAATCGAAAATCTTCAATCAAAAATCGAAAATCCCGGAGGATGCCCCAATGTCAGTCAAACCGATTCCCGACGGTTACCCGACCGTCATTCCCTACCTGCTCGTGGCGGACGCCTTTGCCCAGCTCGAATTTCTTCAGAAAGCCTTCGATGCAAAGGAAATCCGCCGCACCACCCGACCGAACGGCCGCATCGCCAACGTCGAGTTCAAAATCGGCACGTCGGTAATGATGATGGGCGAGGTCGGCCCCGACTGGAAGCCGATGGCCGGTTCGTTCTATCTCTATGTCGAGGACTGCGACGCGGTGTATCAGGCCGCGCTCGCCGCCGGCGGCACCTCGATCATGGAACCGGCAAACCAGTTCTACGGCGACCGCCACGGCGGCGTGTCCGATGCCGCCGGTCATCAGTGGTGGATCGCCACCCACATCGAGGACATGTCGGATGAGGAACTCCAGCGGCGGTCCGATGCCCCTGAAAACCAGCACTGATTGAACACGAAGGCACAAAGACACAAAGGGAAAAGGCCACGAAAGAACCTCTTCGTGACCTTGTGCCTTCGTGTCTTTGTGTTTTGGTTTTCAGTTCGATGCGATGCCCGATGCCTGCGCGTAGACCGTCGAGATGCTCTTGGCCGCGAGGTCGGCAACCTTGATGAGCGGCTGCGGATAGATGCCAAACAGCATCACCAGCACCGCCGACACCGCCATCGTCACCCGCATCGGCTGCGACAGCGTGAGCGGGGCCTCTTCCTTGAGCGGATTCAGGAACATCGCCCGGATGAACCGCGCGTAGTAGTAGAACGAAATCGCCGTGTTCACGACCGCGATGACCGCGAGATAGACCATCCACGGCTTGCCGCTCTGGATGAGCGAACCGAACAGGAAGTACTTGCCGATGAAACCGGCGGTCGTGGGAATTCCGGCCAGACTCAGCATGAAGACGAGCATCATCACCGCCACGCCCGGCGCTTTGGCGAAGAGGCCGTTCAGGTCGTCAACCTTTTCGCCGATGATGCCCTTGCGGTGCAGCGAGATGATGACCGTGAACGCGCCGGTGTTCATCAGCGTGTAGATCACGAGGTGGAAGACCACGCCGCGATAGCCCATCTGCGTTCCGGCGAGCACGCCGAGCATGATGTAGCCCGCCTGGGCGATGCTCGAATAGGCGAGCATCCGCTTGATGTTTTCCTGTGTCACCGCGCCGATGTTGCCGACCGTCATGGTCAGGGCGGCGACCACGCCGAGCATGATTGACCAGCCCGGCAGACCTTCCATGTCGCGCAGCGGACCGAGACCGAACAGCAGCACCCGCGCGAGCAGCACGTAGGCCGCCGCCTTCGGGCCGACCGACATGAACGCCGTCACCGACGTCGGCGCGCCTTCATAGGCATCGGGGGCCCACATGTGGAACGGCACCGCCGCGATTTTGAAGAGCAGCCCCGCGCCGATCAGCACCAGCGCGAGAATCAGCATCATCCGCGGATCGCCTTCGCCCTGTAACTGACCGTTCTGCGTGTAGCCCGCGATGGCTTCCGAAATCTGTCCGAGGTTGGTCCGGCCCGTCACGCCGTACAGAATCGACATGCCGTAGAGCAGCACCGCCGACGAGAAGATTCCCATGAAGAAATACTTCATGGCCGCCTCGTTCGACCGCTCGTTGCGCTTGAGGTAGCCGACCAGTACGTAAACCGTCAGCGCCATCAGTTCCAGCCCGATGTAGATCGAAATCAGGTCGCTGCCGATGGCCATGAACATCATGCCCGTCGTCGCGAAGAGAATCAGGGCGTAATACTCCCCGCGCTGCTCGTTTTCGACATCGAGATACTTCACCGACAGCACGATCGAGAGCGCCGCCGCGAGCAGGAAGATGCCGCGGAACACGAGCGACAGCCCGTCGATACGGGCCATCTGGTAGAACGCATCAACCGGCAGTTTGTCGGCGTTCAGCGTGTATTGCTGCACCAGCGCGAGCGCAACGAACCCGATGCCGACGAGGCAGAACCACGCGGTCAGCGACTTCTTTCCGCGTGGCAGCGCGATGTCGACGACCAGCGCAGCGCAAGCGAAAAGCGTCAGCATCAACTCCGGCACGATCAGCATCGTGTCGCGGAGGGTCGGAAGCGGTGGAAGTTCGAAAAGCAGATTCATAAAATTTTCGGTTTCGATTATTTCTTGACGCCAGGCGCCGGAACGGACGTTTCCGCCACTTTTTCACCCTTGGTTTCGGCGGGCGCGAAGTATCCCGGACGCATCTGCCGGACAATCGTTTCGGTCGAGCCGTTGATGAGCTTCACGAGCGGTTTCGGATAGACGCCGAGAATGATCATCAGGGCGACGAGCGGCAACAGGTACGCCCACTCGCGCGGTTTCAAATCTTCGAGGCCGGCGTTCTTCGCCGTTACCGGTCCGAGAAACACCCGCTGGTAGAGCCACAGCATGTAGGCCGCGCCGAGAATGATGCCGGTCGTCGCGAGGAACGCCCAGCCGATGTTGGCTTCGAACACGCCCCGCAGGCCGACGAACTCACCGACGAACCCGTTCAGCAGCGGCAGCCCGACGCTCGCCATCGTCGCAATGGCGAAGAGCGTCGCGAAGGCGGGCATGCGTTCGACCACGCCGCCGTATTCCGAAATCTCGCGCGTGTGGCGGCGCTCATACAAAACGCCGATCATGATGAAGAGCGCGCCGCTGGTGACGCCGTGACTCAGCATCTGGAGCACCGCGCCGTTGATGCCGTTGGGGTTGAAGGCGAACATCGACAGCATCAGCGTGCCCATGTGGGCGACCGACGAATAGGCGATGACCTTCTTCATGTCCTTCTGCGCGAGCGCGACCATCGAGCCGTAGATGATGCCGATGATGGCGAGCGTCCCGAAAATCTTCACGACGCGCGGGTCCTGCGCCGCGTCGGGGAACATCGGGAAGTTGAAGCGCAGGAAGCCGTAGGTCCCGATTTTCAGCAGGATGCCCGCCAGAATCGCCGACCCGGCGGTCGGGGCCTCGACGTGGGCATCGGGCAGCCACGTGTGGAACGGGAACATCGGGACCTTGATGGCGAGCGCGATGGCGAACCCGGCGAACAGCCACAACTGGAGCGACAGCGGAATCAGGGGCGTGTTGCCCGCGCCGCGCGCGCTGCCGATGGCCTGAAGGGAAAAGATGTTGAACGTTCCGAGCGGGGCTTCGTCCGCGCCAATGACATCGGCGTCACGCGGAATCGCCGCCAACCGGGCGGTTTCGAGGCCGTCCTCGATCAACCGCAACATTTCGGCGTTGTTGCCCGCGATGACCTGCGCCGCCTGACGGACTTCCTTCTGGTGGTTCACCGCGACCCCCGGGGCCGTGAAGTAGAACTGCACCATCGCCAGCAGCATCATGACCGAGCCGACCAGCGTGAAGAGAAAGAACTTGATTGCGGCGTACAACCGGCGCTCGCCACCCCAGATGCCGATGAGCAGGTACATCGGGACGAGCATCACCTCGAACACGACGTAGAACATGAACAGATCGACCGACGAGAAAACGGCGACCATGAACGACTGCATCACGAGCAGCAGGACGTAATATTCCTTGCACCGCTTTTCGATGTAGCTCCACGAGCAGAGCGCGACAATCGGTCCGAAGAGCGTCGTCAGCAGCACGAGCGAGAGCGCCATGCCGTCCACGCCGACCTGATACTTTGCGCCGATGGACGGAATCCACGCATAGCTTTCGATGAACTGCAAACCCGCGACGTCGCCCTTCCACATCAGGGCGAGGGGCAGCGAGACGAGGAAACTCAGCCCCATCCACGCGGTCGTGAACTGCCGGATGAGATCCGTCTTTCGCTTGTCGATGAAGAAGGCGAGGATCAGCCCGCCGACGAGCGGGAGCCACATCACGATCGACAGGATGCCGATCGGTCCGAGGAAGAATTTCGCCGGTTCGGCGGAAAGAAGCACATTCCCGAATGACATACGCTATTCCTTAAAAGGTTTCAGGTGTCGGGTGTCGGGTTTCAGGTTCAAACCGGTTTTGCGTTTTCGGTTTCACCTGAAACCCGACACCCGATACCTGACACCTTCCGCTACTTACCGTCGGCTCGTCGCCGGGGCCGCCGGCACGGTCTTCGCCGGACTGTTCGTCCAGATTTCCTTGAAGAACGTGTAGCCCATTCCGACCACCAGTAAAAAGACGCCGAGTGTCATCACCAGTACATAGTTCTGCATCAGGCCGGTCTGGGCCGTCCGCAGGAGCACCGACGACGCGCGCGCCAGCCACGCAAAGAAGTTCACGACCGAATCCACGAGGAAATCCACGCCCCACGCGCCGAGGTTGAGCTTCTTCAGCGCGCCCACGACGTAGACATCGAGGATTTCATCCCAGAACCACTTCCGGAAACTCAGGGTGTAGAGCGGCTTGAGCGTCGCGGCGAGCTTGCCCGGCAGTTCCGGCTTCACCGCGTAGAGGAAAAAGGCAACGCCCATCATCGCCAGCGCCCAGACCACGCTCACGATCGAGAGAATCCACTCGGTCGTGTTGACGGCGGTGACCGTCTTTTCCGGATAGAAGGTCGAATCCACGACCGGCGCGAGCCAGTGGTGAACGTAGTTCGGGAACGCGCCGCCAGTCAGTTCTTCCGACACGCCCGCGAAACCCGCGAGCAGGGCAAACGCGCCGAGCACCATCAGCGGCAGCGTCATCACAAGCGGCGATTCGTGCGGATGAAAATCCTTCGACGCGGGCGCGTGGTGATCGTCGTCGTGGTGACCGTGACCTTCCTGAAAATCCGGACCTTCGAGGAAGCGTTCCTTGCCGAAGAAGGTCAGACACATCAGGCGGGTCATGTAGAACGCGGTTATCCCCGCCGTCAGCAGGCCGACAGCATAGAGAATCAGCCCGGTTTCATGACCGAACACCGGCGTGTGCATCGCCTTGGCGAGAATTTCGTCCTTACTGAAGAACCCGGCGAAGGGAATGATGCCGCAGATCGCAAGCAGCGAAAGCATCATGGTCGCGAAGGTAATCGGCATGTACTTGCGGAAATTGCCGTAGTACGCCATTTCCTGCTGGTGGCCGCTCGGCGATCCGCCATGAATCACGCTTCCCGAACCGAGGAAAAGCTGCGCCTTGAAGAAGGCGTGCGTCACGACGTGGAACACGCCCGCGACAAACGCCCCGACGCCGCAGCCCAGAAACATGAAGCCGAGCTGCGAAACCGTCGAATAGGCGAGCGCCTTCTTGATGTCGGTCTGGGTAATGCCGATGGTCGCCGCCACGAACGCCGTCGCAAGACCGATGATCGCGACCGTGAACATGGCCGTGGGCGAGCGTTGAAAAATCGGGTTGCAGCGCGCCACGAGGTAGACGCCCGCCGTGACCATCGTCGCCGCGTGGATGAGCGCCGACACCGGCGTCGGGCCGGCCATCGCGTCCGGCAGCCAGGTGTAGAGCGGAATCTGCGCGCTCTTGCCCGCCGCGCCGAGGAAAATGAGCAGCGCGATGACCGTCAGCGTCCCGGTCGCGAAGCTGATCGACGCCCAGCCGAACGCCTCCTGCGGGTACGCCTGAACCATTCCCATCACTTCGGAGTAGTCGAGCGTTCCGAAGACAGCCATGATCGCCATCATCGCGAGCATCAGCCCGAAGTCGCCGATGCGGTTCATCACGAACGCCTTCTTGCTCGCCTGTCCGGCTTCCGGCTTCTTCAGGTAGTAGCCGATAAGCAGATACGACGCGAGCCCCACGCCTTCCCAGCCGACAAACGTCATCAGGAAGTTCGCGCCGAGCACGAGGTTCAGCATCATGAACATGAAGAGGTTCAGATAGGCGAAGAACCGGGGGAAACTCTTGTCGCCGTGCATGTAACCGATGGCGAAGAGGTGGATGAAGAACGCGACGAAGGTGATGAAAACAATGTAGAGACCCGACAACTGGTCGAGCTGGTAGGCCCACTTCACCGAGAAATCGGCCCCGCCCCGGCCCGCGTTGTTGCCGAGCGTGTAGTTGAGCATTCCGCCCGGAATCCATTCGAACAGCGTCACGGTGTAGGGCGTCGCGACGGCTTCGTGACCACCCGCGTGTTCGCCCGCCGATTTGTCCTTCGCGTCATGGCCGCCGGACTTCGCGGCGTGGCTCTCCGGCTTCGCTTCCGCTTTCATGCCGGTTTTTTGCGCGCCCTCGGCCTTCGCCTTGAGTTCCGCCTGCCGCGCCTTCGCCTCGGCGATCACCTTCGGGTCATGGGCGTAGTGCGAGAACTCGTACACCGCGGCCACCGAGCAGAAGAACGACGCCGCGACCATCAGGCAGGCGATGCCGCCGATGACCTTTTCGGACAGTCCGAGTCGTTTGGCGAACACGCCGTTGAAGACGAATCCGATCAGCGGAAAAAACGGGATGAGTGCAATCAGTTTCATAAGCGAGTCGTCAGTAGTCAGTGGTCAGCTTTCAGTGGCCAGCCGCCAGCCGCCAGTAGTCAGTCCTTTGGCGGGATCACCATTTCAGGAGCGTGATTTCATCAGCCGAGACGGTTTCGCGGTTGCGATAGAGCGTCAGCAGGAGCGCCAGTCCGAGCGCGGCTTCCGCCGCCGCCACGACAATCACGAAAATCGTCATGATCTGGCCGTTGTAGGCATACTCGTTGCCCTGCGTCTGCCAGTACCGCGAAAACGTGATGAAGTTCAGGTTCGCCGCGCTCAACATCAGTTCCACCGACATGAAGATGACGATCATGTTGCGGCGGGTCAGCACGCCATACACGCCGACCGTGAACAGAATCGCGCTCAGGAACAGAAAACTCGTTGTGCTGGCCTGGCTGAACGACTGCACCAGCCGCTGCCCGAACGACCCGCTCGGCTCCTGCTGCAACAGCGCCAGTACCGGCGTCCACATTTCAGAAATCATCATCGTGTTTCTCCAAAGCCAAGGATGAGGGATGAAGGATGAGGGATGAAAAAATCAGTTATAGGTGATGCGTTTTGAAATCAACGTGCGGTGTTTTGGAATCATCGTGATTCGGGGCCGTTCGTTCTGTTCAGATACAACTCAAAACTCATAACTCAAAACTCATAACTGTTTTTTTCATCCTTCATCCCTCATCCTTCATCCTTTCTTCCTAGTCGTACGTTTCTTCCTGCTTCTTGTCGCGCGCCAGCAGCACCGATCCGATGACCGCCACCAGCAGCAGCACCGAGGCGACTTCGAACGGCAGCACGGCCTTGGTATAGAGCGTCTTCCCGACGTTTTCGGTATCCGTCGAAATCATCCCCGTGTTCGGGCCGGGCTTGGCCGATTCGATGACCGCCCGCTCGTCGGTTGGCTTCGACTTGAAGAACCCGCTCTGCTGCGTGTGATAGACCGAAAACATGATCGCGCCAAGGAGCAGTCCGGAGACCACGAAGGCGATCTTGTCCTGTCGGTTGAAGGGATTCTGGTTGTCGTCGCGGATATTGACGAGCATCAGCACGAAGAGGAACAGCACGAGGATGCCCCCGACGTAGACCAGAATCTGCGCGCCCGCGACGAATTCCGCGCGCAGCAGCAGAAACAGCCCGGCCAGCCCGATGAGCGTCGAAATCAGGAAGAGCGCGCTGTGAACCGCGTTCTTCGCCGATACGGTGAACACCGCCATGAACAGCACCGTGATCGCCAGTCCGTAAAAGAAAAAGGCTTCCCATCCCTGCAACAACATTTCGGATTCTCCGAATTTAAGATTTCAGATTGAAGATTGATGATTTTCGATTTTTTCGAATCCATCTCTCCATCCGCCAACCTTCAAATCTTCAATCTAAAATTCTCTCGGGATTTTCGAATGTTCGGAAGGAATTCCTGAAATCGAAAATCGTCAATCATCAATCGAAAATTTCTAGCTTTCCACAACTTCGGAGATCGGCTCCGCCGGCTTGGCAGGCGTTCCCGGCACCAGCCGAATCTTGCGCGGGGCCATCGGAATCGTGGTGCGCTGCGCCCGCAGGTTGAAGCTGCGCGAATTTCGGTTGATCGTATTCAGGATCGCCAGCACCGGCAGCGCGCCGAGCAATCCGGCGACGATGAAGTAGAGCTTGCCGCTCCAGTCCATCTCCAACTGGCCGCCGACCGTTTTCACGAATCCGTATTCCTTGCCCACGAGGAAGATGACCGCCGTCACCACGATATTGATGAGCGCGGCGGGCATCAGCCACTTCCAGCCGAGTTCCATCAACTGGTCATAGCGGTAGCGCGGGAACGTCCAGCGCATCCAGATGAACAGATAGAGAATGAACGCGACCTTGGCCGCAAAGATGCCGACCGACACGAGCGAGAACACCGTCTCGTACAATCCCGCGGGCAGCTTCTTGCAGAGGTCCTCGACGCCGGGGAAATACCAACCGCCGAGAAAGATCGTCGCGCCGATGGCCGACACGACCACCATGTTGGTGTATTCCGCGATGAAGTAGATCGAGAACCGGAAGCCGCTGTATTCCGTGTGGAACCCGCCGACCAGTTCCGACTCGGCTTCTGCGAGGTCGAACGGGGCGCGGTTGGTTTCCGCCACCGCCGAAACCAGATAGACGATGAATGACGGGAAGAGGAAGAAAATCAGCCAGATGCCGAGATTCTTCTGCATTTCGACGATGCCCTGCATCGAGAACGTCCGCGTGTAGATGAGCGCGCTCACGATGGTCAGCCCGATGGCCGCTTCGTAGCTCACCACCTGCGCCGACGACCGCAACGCGCCGAGCAGCGGGAATTTGCTGTTCGACGCCCAGCCGCCGAGCACGATGCCGAGCACCCCGACCGACGAAATCGAAAGAATCATCAGCAGCCCGATGTTGACGTTGGTGATGTCGGCGTAGAGCGGGCCATAGGGTACGACCACCAGC
>JAAFHI010000832.1 GCA_013298335.1 Actinomycetota bacterium | reverse complement strand
TTCCGGGTGGGGCTATTCTCTGGCGGCGCATTCGCGCCTCTTAATGATTTATGACCGGTTCAATTTTTCAAAAACGATAAGCGGAGGACTCTGAACAGTTACAATTTTCTTTCTCGCGCAAACGAATAGAATGCCGCGCGGGACAGTTTCCCGATCCGTCACCCCCCTGAAGATCGTCATGACACCCGACTGGAAGCGCGTCGAAGCGTTGTTCTTCGACGCGGTCGAAATCGAACATCCGGCTGAACGCGCCGCGTTTCTCGACCGCGAATGCGCGGGAGACGCCGCACTGCGCCGCGAAGTCGTCGAACTTCTCGAAGCCGACGCCAAGTCCTTCCTGAATACCTCGACCTTCGCCGAGCGCGCCGCCGCCGACCTGATGGCCGACCGGTCGCCATCGCTCGTCGGGACTTCCCTGAAAGCCTACCGGTTCAAGTCGCTGCTCGGAAAAGGCGGCATGGGCGAGGTTTATCTGGCGGACGACACGCGGCTGGGGCGCAAAGTGGCGGTCAAGGTGCTGCCGCACTCGTTCACTGACGACCGCCTGCGCGTACGCCGCTTCCGCATCGAGGCCAAGGCCGCCATTTCGCTCAATCATCCGAACATCATCACCATTTTTGAAATCGGGGAAGAAAACGGCCTGAACTACATCGTCACCGAGTATGTGCAGGGCGACACCCTGCGGACGCTCATCAAAAACGACGCCCTCACGCTGCTTCAGGCGACCGACATCGCCATCCAGATCGCCGAGGCGCTCGTCGCCGCCCACGCGGCGGGGATCGTCCACCGGGACATCAAGCCCGAAAACGTAATGATCCGACCGGACGGCTACGTGAAGGTGCTCGATTTCGGCCTCGCCAAACAGACCGTCAAAACCGACCGCGAGCGCGATTTTTCCTTTGCCAGCACCGAACCCGGCACGGTCATGGGCACGCTCGGCTACATGAGCCCGGAACAGACGCGGGGCTACGCGGTGGACGCGCGGACCGACCTGTTCAGCCTCGGGGCCGTCTTTTATGAAATGGTGTCGGGGCGGATGCCGTTCGCGGCGGCGACGAGCGCCGACGTGATGGCCAACATCCTCAATCTCGACCCGCCGCCGATTGACGAACTCACCGCCAACGCACCGTTGCAGCTTCATCTCATCGTCGAACGGGCGCTCAGGAAGTCACGCGAGGAGCGGTACCAGACGGCGGGCGAAATGCGCGGGGATCTTCAGGTGCTCCAGGGCCTCCTGACCGACAACGCCCGCACCCTCCGCCGTTCCGTGTCGGGATCGCGCCGCTTCCCGCGCGACTCGGACGAGCAGACGCCGACGCTGCTCAAACAGCCGCCGCCGACCGCCAGTGCGCCCAACACGCCGAAACGTTCCGCCGCCCGGTCGTTTCCGATGCGCTCCCTCGCGCTTGGCCTGCTGGTGATTGGACTGGGAACGGCGGGCGCGTTCTGGCGCTTTCAGAAGCCGCGCCCGAAAGTGACCTACGACCGGCCCCTGATTTCAAAAATCATCGAGAGCGGAAATCCGGGCGGCGGCTGTATTTCGCCGGACGGTCAACTGCTCGCCTACGCCGGGCTCGAACTGAACCGGCGCGCCGTGCTGGTCAAGCAGATCAAGACCGGCAGCACGGTCGAAGTGACCCGCCTCGACAACGAGGAATTCTGGGGACTGTGTTTCTCGCCGGACGGCAACTATCTCTACCTGGTTTCCGAATCAATGGAAAAACCGGTCGGTGGAACGCTCTGGCGGATGCCCTCGCTCGGGGGGGCGCGCGTGAAAATGCTCGAAAAAATCAACGGCGGCGTGATGTTCTCCCCCGACGGAACGCGCATGGCCTTCAAACGCTGGCTCTCGCCGGGGCTCGGCGGCCTCTTCACGATCAACCCCGACGGGACCGACGAGCGTAAAATCCACCAGCGCACGGTCGAGTCGGGTCATGCCTATTTCAACTACGGCTGGACCGAAGACGGGAAAGCGGTCCGGTGCGTGTTCCTCGAAAAAAAGCCGGAAGGCCGGCGCTGGAGCGTGATCGACATTCCAATTGACGGAAGCCCGGAACGGGTCGTGTATCCGGAGCAGGCCGACAGTTTGACGGCGGTCGTCACCCTGCCCGACGGCGGACTGCTGCTAAACCTGCGCGACCCCGGCAATCAGCGGATGCAGATCGCCTACGCGGCGGGACCGGGCGAACAGCCCCACTTTCTGACCCGCGATTTCGCCGACTATCGCGCCATCGCCACCACCGCCGACGGCGCGACGATGGTGGCCCTTCAGGAAGACGCGACGAGTGCATTTCACGTCACCGAACTCGGAAAAAACGAGACCGCGAATCGCGTGACCAACGGTTTCACCCATAACGGGTCCGTCGCCTGGCTGCCGGACGGCACCTTCATCGCCAGTCGGCTGGTCAACGGGTCATTCGACCTCTTCCGCATGGACGCCGACGGCAACGTCCTCGGCCAGCTCACGCAGGATGCCAGCCTCGACAACGCTCCGGTGACGACGCGCGACGGGAAGTACGTCGTTTTCATTTCGAATCGCGGCGGACGCGACGACCTCTGGCGCATCAACGCCGATGGGTCCGCGCCGCTCCGGCTGACCACCACCGGAGCATTCGCCCCCACCCTGACGCCGGACGGCAAATGGGTTTTCTATTCGAGAGAA
>JAAFHI010000837.1 GCA_013298335.1 Actinomycetota bacterium | reverse complement strand
AGTGTAGCGGGGGAAGGGGCGTCCGTCATCGCCTAGCATTCAAAGGAAGTTCAAATGGAAAGAGGGGTGGCCGGCGACCGACCGTTGTCTACCGCTGCCGGTCCTGCGAAAGCGGGAGCCGCAAGGTCACGAGCGCGCCGTGCGTCGGTCCGTTTTCGATGGTCATCCGTCCGTGGTGCTGTTCGATGATTTTCTGGCTGATGGCGAGGCCGAGACCGGTCCCGCCGTCGGCCTTGGTGGTAAAAAAGGGCTTGGTGACGTGGGGAAGGTCCTCGACGGGGATTCCCGGCCCGCTGTCACGGATGGTCACCACGACGTGCGGCGACGCAAACTCGTCGGTCGGCAAAAAGGCGCTGTCGGTCGCAATGAACAGTTCGCGGGTCGAGTCGAGGTCCGTTTCCATGGCCTGACTCGCGTTCTTGATGATGTTGAAGAGGACCTGCTGGAGCAGCGTCACGTCGCCGTCAACGGTCGGCACGTAGGGCGCGAGGTCATGGCCGACCGTGATTTCGGCGCGGCTGAACGTATGGGACAGCAGGCCGAGCGTCCGTTCGATGAGTTGATTGAGGTTGACCGGCGCGAATTCGGGCGCGCGGTCCCGCGCGAAGTCGAGGAGCTGGTGAATCAGCGCCGCGATCCCCAGTGACTGCTCGCGGATGGCTTCGAGTTCCTCGCGTCCGTCCTCCATCTTCTTTTGTTTCAACAGATACTCGACGTTCGCGGAAATGATGTTGAGCGGCGTTCCGACTTCGTGCGCGATGCCGGCGGCAAGTTCGCCGATGGCCGAAATGCGTTCCTGCTGGACGAGCCGGTTTTCGAGCAGTTTTTCGCCGGTGATGTCGCGGGTCGTGCAGACGACACCGGTGATGCGTCCGTTGGGACCGATGACCGGATCGGTGGTCACGCGCAGGACCCGCCCGGTGCCCCGGTCGCGCAGTTCGACGCGCTGCCCCTGCCGCTCGGTCACGGTGCGCATGATGGTGCAGTTCGGATGCGGCTTTTTCGAGCCGTGATACAGCTCGCAGCAGCGGATGCCGATCAGTGCGTCAGGCGTCGCGCCGAAAAGACTGGCCAGCGCGCGGTTGACCCGCCTGATTTTTCCCGACGTGGAATGAATCGAGACGCCGTCGGTCATGGCCTCGAAGGTCTGCTCCCACTCGCGCCGGGCGGTCGTGACGTCCTCGAACAGCCGCATGTGTTCGAGCGCCACGCCGACCTGCCGACCGATGGCGGCGAGCATGCCCTGTTCGTGGGGCGTGAAGGCGTGCGGCGCGGCGTGAAACAGCGTCAGCACGCCGCGGACGCCGTCCACCGCGATGAGCGGAATCGAGGCCAGGGCGCCGATGTGTTCTTCCGACAGATTGCGGTGGACGAGCCGCCGGTCGTTGGTCGTGTCGGCCACGAACAGCGCGTCGGCCAGCACCGATGTCCGTCCGATGATGCCTTCCCCGGCTTCGAACCGGGTCATCAGTTCGCGCGCGCCCTCGGTCAGTCCGCGATGGGCGGTGAGCGTGAGCGATTCGTCCTCGTCTTCCACCAGATGAATGCAGCCGGCCTCGACGTCGGTCACGCGAAACACGGCGTCGAGCACCCGGTCGAGCAGGGTTTGAAGTCCGGGCAGTTCGCTCACGGCTTCCGCGATCGTGTTGAGGGCAAACAACTGCGCCGTCCGCCGGGCGATGCGCTTTTCGCTTTCCTTGATGCTCGAAACGTCGAGTACCACGGCGGAAAAACCGAGCATGCGGCCCATCGCGTCGCGGATGGCGGTCAGCGACACCAGCACGTCGAGCGTCCGGCGGTCGGCCCCGCGCATCTGCATTTCGAGATTGCGCAGGACGCTGCGGGATTCCAGTTGTTCGCGCAGTTCGGCCAGTCCGACCGTCTCGTTTTCGGGAAGAATGCTCTCGAAGGCCGGGAGCAGGTCGGTTGCCTCGGCGAGTCCGAAAAGTTGGGAGGCGGCGGCATTGTGGAAGACGATCCGGCCCTGCGTGTCGATTAAAAGCAGTGCATCGGGGATGTCGCGGAGCAGTTCGAGGAGAAAATTGTTGGCGAAACCGGATTGCGTCCCGTCCAGAAATGCGGCGAGCGGAGAGGAAACGGCGAGCGCGCGAATTCGGTGCGGCATTCGGCGAAAGTATCCAGTGGCTTGAATTCGGAGGAAGTGTCTTCTCCATTGTACTTGCCGAGGATTTGACTGACAATTGACGCGATTTGTCACCTCATTCTGGATTTCCCTCCGAAAAAGAAACGTGAACCCGGAACTCGTCACCACCGATTCCACCGCCACCATTCTGGTCGTCGATGACAAACCGCAGATGCGCGACGTCCTGCGCAAGATTCTGACCGCCGAGGGCTATGTCGTCGCGGTCGCGCCGGGCGGCGAGGACGCGCTCGAATTTCTCGACGCAACCCACGTGGATGTCGTCCTGACCGACCTGCGGATGCCCGGCATGGACGGCCTCGAACTCATTGACCGCATCCGCGACACCGATCCGGAACGCATCGTCATCCTGATGACCGCCTTCGGCTCGGTCGAAACGGCGGTCGCCGCCATCAAGCGCGGCGCGACGGATTACGTCAGCAAGCCGTTTCAGACCGACGAAGTGCTGATCCGGATTCGCCGCGCCCTCGCGGAACGCGGCAC
>JAAFHI010000456.1 GCA_013298335.1 Actinomycetota bacterium | reverse complement strand
ACCACCGGCTACGGCGGGCGGTTTCCCAGCGGGCCGTGTCGGAGGTTTCGAGTTTCCGGCGGGCCGTGCTGGACGGGGTGTATCACTGCTCGACCGCCCGGATCGGCGTCGTCGAGATGGACGGTTCCCGCGTCATCATCCGTTCGGGCAACCAGTTGCTCGCGAATGAATTCGATCTTGCCCTCGACAGCCTGATCGGCGTCCCGCTCGACGAACTGGACCTTCCCGAGGAAAACGCCCGCGAACTCTCCGTCTGGGTTGGCTGGTGCCGTGAATCGCTGCGCCTCGGACGCCCCGTTTCCTTCGTCCACCAGTCGCTGCGCTCCCACCGCTGGTTCTCGGCGACGTTCGAACCGATTCGGCTGGGCTCCGATGGGCGTTTCGACGCGGTCTGCTTCTTCATCGAAGACATCAGCGACAAACAGGCCGCGAAAGTGATGTCCGCCGAAAGCGAGGCCCGGTTCTACCGGGTTTTCCAGATTATTCCGGTGCCGACCGCGATCATCAGCCTCGCCACCGGTCGCCACGTGGACGTCAACACCGCCTACATGCATTTGCTCGGCTACGGTCGGGAGGAACTCGTCGGGCGGACCACCGCCGACATCCGGCTCTGGGCGAAACCCGAACAGCGCGACGCCTACTATCGGCGCATTCTCGACCACGGCATGGTGACCGATTTCGAAGCCAGCTACCGGACCCGGAGCGGCGAAATCGGCGAATGCCTCGTCTCGTCGGTGACGATGCGAATCGGCGACCAGGACTGCCAGCTCGCCCTCCTCCAGGACATCACCCAGAACAAACGCATCACCGAGCAGGTGCGTCAGCGCGAGGTCTGGTTCAACGCGATTCTCAACGCGACCCTCGACGGCATCGTCGTGGAAGACAACGAGCGGATCGTCTTCGCCAACCGCTCGCTCGCGCGCATGTGCGGGTACGATTCCGCCGAGGCCCTGGTCGGACGCGATTTTTCCGTCATCTGCGAACCCAACGAAGTCGCCCGGCTGCGGGAATTCAGCCGCCGCCGCCTGCGCGGCGAACACGCGCCGCTGACCTACGAATTCACCGCCAAACGGCACGACGGCACGATGTTCCAGATCGAAAACTCGGTTTCCGAATTCATGTCGGACGGAAAAACGCACTTCATCGCGGTCATGCGCGACGTACAGGAACGGAAACGCCTTGAAGAAAGTCTCCGGCAGGCCCAGAAAATGGAGGCGGTCGGACGGCTGGCGGGCGGGATCGCCCACGATTTCAACAACCTGCTCAACGGCATCCTCGGTTTTACCCGCCTCTCGATCCAGAAAGTCGGCGAGCAGCAGCCGGTCCGCCACTATCTCGACGCGATTTTCACCTCCGCCGAGCGCGGCGCGGCCCTCGTCTCGAAAATGCTCGCTTTCGGCAAGCCCAAATTGCCGTCGCGTCAACTGGTGTCGCTGCGGCAGATCATCTCGGAAAGCATCTTTCTCGTCCGGGGGATGATTCCGCCGACCATCGAGATCATCGAGGACGTTTCCGAGGAACTCATGCTCCTCGAAGCCGACCCCGACCAGATTCAGCAGATCGTCGTCAATCTCTGCATCAATGCCCGCGATGCCATGACCCGCGAAGGGACCATCACCATCAGCGCGCGCAACGACCATTTCCCCGAAAGCCAGCCGGACGACGTCCTCGCCGGGTGCGGCACCGGCCACTGCGTCACCCTGACCATCGCCGACGACGGGGAAGGCATGCCGAGCAACGTCGTCCAGCGGATTTTCGAACCGTTTTTCACGACCAAGGACATCGGCAAGGGAACCGGCCTCGGCCTGTCGATCGTCCACGGCATCGTCGCGTCGCATAACGGCAGCATCTCCGTCGAAAGCGCGCCGGGAAAAGGCACCCGCTTCGATATCCGCCTGCCCGCCATCCCCGACGTCTGCGCCCTGCCGCAACCGCTCACCACGGCCACGACCTACGAAGGCCGCGAAACGGTCCTCATCATTGAAGACGATCCGCTCATCACCGGGCTGTTCAGCGAAGTGCTGATCCAGCACGGCTACCGGGTCCTGATCGCGGCGGACGGCGTCGAGGGCATCGCCGAACTCACGAAACACCGCAAAACGGTGTCCGCCGTGATTCTCGACGTGATGATGCCCCGCATGAACGGCCTCGTCTGCTTTTTCAAAATCCGCGAAATCAACCCGAAGCTGCCCGTCATCGTGTCGAGCGGATACGGCGAGGAATCCATTTCCACCGAACTCGCCGCCCGCGCCGACGCCTTCCTCCAAAAGCCGTTTCTCCCGGAAACGATGCTTCAGGCTCTGCGCGAAGTCCTCGACCGCGGCGCCCACGAATAAACCCCCGGATTTCCCGAAACCCGGAAAGACGGCAGCCCGATTCCCGTATCCCGTGTGGATTCATACGGTTCAAAGACGGCGGACTCGTTACTGTCGCAACTCCGAAATTCAACTTCCGCGAGGTCCCCGAAATCATGAGTGACAACCGACCGAGCCGGCTTTCGCCCAATCGCGAATCCTACGACATTCCGACCGGACGCAAACTGTCCCGCAACGTTTACCTGGGCCGCGTCACGTCGCCGGCCGTCACCAACACCGCCCCACCCGCGCCCGCCGGGGGCGTCGGTCGCGAAATTCCCCGCGGACGCAAACTGTCCGCCGGGTTCTATTCCTCACGCCGCACATCCGCGTTCCAGCCCGAGCAATACACCAAGCCCTCACCTCGGCGTACCGCGCGCCTTTCCGGTCGCCCGATCACCGATTGGTACGATCCGCGGTAAGGTGAGTCTGGGAGTCGGGAGTCTTGGAGTCTTGGCGTCCGGATGGGAAAGTCTTGGGAGTCTTGAGGGTCTTGGGAGTCTCGGGAGTCCAAAAAGAAAAACAGCATCCTGACCGTAAGGGAGGGCTTCCTGAGTCCTGGAGTCGGGAGTCTTGGCGTCTTGGCGTCCGGATGGGGAAGTCTTGAGAGTTATTGCTCCCACCGGGTTTTGTGGGGTAAATGTGTCGAACTGGTTTTAAAACCCGTGAGGCGGGTGCCCGCATTTAGCCCCCGATGATGCGAGTCTTCGAGCGAATCGGGGGAAACGACGGGGTAATTGAGAATTGAAAATTTTCAGATTCCCAATTCCGCATTCTCCCCGCGCTGAAAAAACGAATCGCCGCCGATGTTGTGAGACACCGGCGGCGATTTTGTTTCTCTCTGGCGGAAAAGGTTACGCGGTGGCGGCCTTTTCAGCCTCCGGCGCGGGTGTCGCCGACGCGGCGGAGGATGCGCGGGGCAGGTGGCGCGCCCGTTCCCAGCCGGAGATCACGGCGGGCTGCGCGCGGTACGTGTTTTGTACCACCGCGTCGATGGCCGTGTTGGTCCATGCAAAGGGAGGATTACCCGAATGCCGTTACAGGTGGAACTGAAAGGACTGCATTCTCCGGATGGAGACTGGCGGGATTTTCGTCCGGACGAGGGCGATTGCTTTGGTTTTTTCCTTCAGGCAATGGTTGGTCCGAGTGGTGTACTCTCGGAGGAATCATTCGATTTCACAGTCTGTACGCCGAAGTGGCTTCAGATTCGGTGTCGCGAACAAGGGCCGCTTTGGGGACACGGTCTTTTGATTGTCGATGGATATGATCCTGCGAAAATTGAAACCGAAATCAGGAAACTCATTGCTCGCTGCGCGGGCGAAACCTGGGAGCAATGTGCCGCCGGGTTGAGTCGTTTCGGGCATTGGGAATTCGCTGACTACCAGTCGTGACGAGCGGCTTGTATTCGTTCCGTCCGGCTCGAGAATTTTAGTTCGTAGGTGCTCAATATGTTTGTGGTACTCAAAAAAATTATTACTTCGATTGAATTCTATCTGGTTCAGATTTTTAACTTTTTTTTCTGGTGTATCCTTTTCGTGGTTTCAATCTGTCTGAATGATTTCGGTTTTGGAAATCCCTTTTTCGCCAAATTCTCGTTCCCGTATCTCCATTTCCTTGGCGAGTTTGGGAGGCACAATTCCTTGGGAACGCTTGCGGTTGTTCTGCCGCCGATTCTCTTCGGCGTTCTTATGGGCGTGAGTCTGGTATTACGGAGTCGCTTTCTCCTGTTCCTGATTCTTTTTACACATCTGTGTGCCGCGTTTGTGGCGACCGCTTTCCTGTAGACGCGCTATTGCTGGAAGGGTATGGAACCCCGACCGTAAGGGAGGGAGAGTGTTTCCCTCCCTCACGGTCGGGGTTCCATACCCCGTCGATCAGGTCGTCATTGCCGAGAGTCTGACCGGGACG
>JAAFHI010000062.1 GCA_013298335.1 Actinomycetota bacterium | reverse complement strand
GCCCTTCACGGTCGTCGTCAATGAAGTCGCCGCGGGCGGTGGTCTCGGCACCGCCTATTCCATCAACATCACCGGGCTTTGCACGGCGGCGGGCGGCCCGACCAACGTCAACAGCCAGGTGAACTTCCAGACCACGCAGCAGAATCTGGGCGGCGTCGCACCGGCGTTCTGCACCGGTCTCGGATACAACGCCACCCAGTACAACCTGAACGTCACCCTGACCAACATCGGGACCAACACCTTCACCAACCCGTTCTATCAGGTGGTGGAACTTCAGGCGGCGGGCGGCGTTGCTCCCGCGCTTCCGTTCCGTCTGCGCACGGCGGACGACTTCATCGGTGCAGCCTGTTCCGGCGGTCTGGTCGGCTCCACGCAGGCCATCGCGGCCTCGATGCCCCCGCAGAACGCCCAGGCGACCAATTTCCAGATCGTGTTGCCGGCCGTGCGTCGCTTCCGCTTCATCGTGAACGTCTTCGCGACCATCGGCAGCGTCGGGAACAACCATACCAACCACACGGTGAAGATGGGACAACTCGCGGTTGAAGCCACCGGCTTTGACAAGGCGGGCAATCCGATTCTCTCGACGGTGTTTACGCCTGAAAAGGGTACGCCGAATTTCGCGGTCGCCAATGTGTCGGCGACACGTGCGAAGTAATCAGGGCAAAGGGATCAGGTGAAAACCTGAAAAAAAAGGGATCAGGTGTCGGGGATCAGGGGTCAGGTGAAAACCTGAAACAAAGGGATCAGGAATCAGGGATCGGGTGAAAGCCGGGTCCCTGATTTTTTTATCCTTCATCCTTCATCCTTCATTCTGATCCCTGATTCCTGACCCCTGATTCCTTTTCCGGGCAACAAGGATCAAGTGAAAGCCGGGTCCCTGATTTTTTTCATCCCTCATCCCTCATCCCTCATCCCTCATTCTGATCCCTGACCCCTGATCCCTTTTCAGGCTGGCTCCAATCCCCGGCGCGTCGGTCAGCGTGATTTTTCCGTCGATGATGTTCGCGCCGTCGAAGAGGTCGTTGCGGATGAGCAGCGCGCCGTCGAGGTCGGCCCAGTCGGCCATCGGCGAGAGGTGGGCGGCGGCGGAAATCGCGCAGGACGTCTCGGTCATGCAGCCGAGCAGGATTTTCAGTCCGAGGGCGCGGGCGAGCGTGACCATTTTGTGCGCTTCCCGCATGCCGGTGCATTTCATCAGCTTGATATTGATACCGTGATAGACGCCGACGGCTTTCACGACGTCGGGGAGGCGCTGGACGGCTTCGTCGGCGATGGTCGGCAGCGGACTCCGTTCGGTGAGCCACGCCATGTCGTCGATCATGGTTTTCGGCATCGGTTGTTCGACGAAGAGCGTGTCGCGTTCGGCGAGCCAGTGGGTGAAATCGAGCGCGAAGTGTTTGTCGGTCCAGCCCTGGTTGGCGTCGACGCAGATCGGCTGGTCGGTGACTTCCCGAATGATTTCAATGAGTTGCCGGTCATTCGCGCCGCCGAGTTTGATCTTCAGCATCTTGAATTCCGCGGCTTCGGCGACCTTCTGGCGGATGATTTCGGGCGTATCCATCCCGATTGTGAAAGTGGTGTACGGCGTTTTTGCGGGATCGAATCCCCACAGGTCGTACCACGGGCGGCCAACCAGTTTCCCGACCAGATCGTGCAGCGCGATGTCGAGCGCGGCTTTCGCGGCGTGGTTGCCCGGCGCGAGCGCGTCGATGTCCGCGAGGATGGTTTCGAGGCGGAACGGGTCGGGGTACTTCGTGAAATCGATATTCGAAAGAAACGCCGCGACGCTCGCCTGCGATTCGCCGAGGTAGGGCGGCAGCGACGCCTCGCCGTATCCGGTGTGGCCGTCGTGCCGGAGTTCGACGAGAACGACCGGGGTGGTTGTCCGGCTGCCCGAAGCGAGCGTGAAACGGTGTCTGAGTTCGAGGGTGAACGGGCGGGAGGTGAGTTCCATCGGGGGAATTCTCGATTTTCGATTGAAGATTTTCGACGGAGTGGTTTCGACGCGAAGTTGCGTTGTAACTATAAATGGAAAATGAACTTAGCGGGAAGATGGAGAAAATTCCAGGGCGGATGCGGAGTATTTTTAAGGCTGTTATTTTATGCGCAAATCCTGTAAAGAAGTGCATTGCTTCTCATTTTCAAACCAATATTGGGTCTGGGGCGCAAACTCCGACTCGTCTCCGTGGAGGATGTTTCAATGAACCTTTCAACTTTTGGTCAGGGGCGTTGCGCCCGGTTGCTGCGATCACTGTTTGTGGTCGGATGCGTTTCGACGATGCTTTTCGGCTCGATGCCGGTCTTCGCGCAAAAGGGCCGCGCCCCGGTGGCGGACCCGTCGAGCGACAGCGCAAAGCCTTATGTACGCTCGCGTGATGCCAAGCCCGCTCCCGCCGGACCGGTCCGCAACGTGGCCGGATCGGCGGTTGTCCCCTCGACGGCTGAAACGTCGGGAATCAACACGCCGCTTCGCGACGCAGCCCGCGTCTATCAGGCCTACTATCACCAGAGCCAGTTGACCGGGATCACCGCGCCCACGCAGGTCACGGGCATCCGGTTCCGGATCATCGCCGCGTCGCTCGACGCCAGCGGCGCGACGAACTTCCCAACCGCCGACATCACGTTTTCCCAGTATGACGTGCAGTTGAGCCGGGCGAGCACGGGACTTCGGGCGGCGGGTGAAATTTTGAGTTCCACGACGCCCTTCGCCGACAATCAGGATACCGCGACGACCGTGACGACCCGGAGCGGGGCACTGACGCTGACGGCGAATTCCTTCATCGGAAATCCGGCCTCGACGCCCGCCGCGCCCAACACGTTCGGCGCGACCATCGCGTTCACCTCGCCCTACACCATCAATCCCGGCGAGGAACTGGTGATCACCATCCGGCATTCCGGCGCGCCCGGCGGCGCGGGCAGCGCGGGGAACATCAAGTTCTTTGCGGCCGCGAGTTTCGGGGCCAATATCGCCGACGCGGTTTCGGCCACGACTGGCGGCGCCGGGGCGACCACGCCGACCGGGTTTTCAAGTCCGTTGCTTACCGAACTGGTCTTCGCCGCGCCGGGCGGTCCGACCAACGTGAACAATCAAGTGAGTTTCGTGACGACGACGCAGGGTCTGACCGGCATCGCCGGTTCCTGCGCGACGGCGGGCTACAGCAACCAGTACAACATCAACGTCGATCTGACCAACATCGGCGCGAACACGCTGACCAATCCGTTCTTCTCGGTGGTGGAACTTCAGGAAGCGAGCGGACCGACGCCGGCCAATCCGTTCCGTCTGCGCACCGCCGACGATTTCAACAATTCCAACTGCACCGGCGGTCTCATCGGCACGACCCAGGGCATTCCCGGCCCGATCGTTCCGGCGCAGGTGATTCCGGTCAACTTCCAGATCGCGATGCCGCAGTTGCGGAAATTCCGCTTCATCGTGAGCGTCTTCGCGACGGTCGGCAGTCCCAACAGCCGCAACAACCGGATGGTGAAGATGGGCCAGCTCGCGGTTGAAGCGACCGGCTTCGACCAGGCGGGCAATCCGATCCTGTCGGCGGTCTTCACTCCCGAAAAGGGGGCGCCGAGCACTCTGAACGTGACGGACGTCAGGGCGACCGTGGTTCGCAAGTAGTACTCAGGATTCGTCTTCGGGCGAAACGAGCGGGTGGTGTTCTTCGGGACATCGCCCGCTTTCGCTTGTGCGGGGAGGTGGAGGAGATGAACGCCGGGGAATTGAGAAAGCCGGCCAACGTGGGAACGTCGTCCGGCTTTCAAGAGTGGCTATTCATATGGTTTTCCTAAGCGGCGAGGCGACGACTGTCCCCTTCGTCGGCAACTTCACGGACGACCATCCGGCCTGCAAGCATGTCGGTGGTGACCGCAAGGTGGCGGTTGCGAAGCTGACGCTTCTGTTCGGCTTTGCCGGACAGTTCGCGCAGGCGTTCGCGCATTTCGTTGCGCATTTCCGGGGTGATTCCGGCGGTTTCGATACGGATGAGGCGAGCCGATCCGGCACTCGCCTGACGACGGAAAAAACCGAAGAGTTTCATTGGTTTCTTACCTCCTTTTTTGTTTTTGACTTGCCGAAAACCGCTCCGGACGCATGCCGAAGCGGACAACAAACAAAAAGCGAACGGGTCAACCTGCGTCTTTCACACAGGTTGACCCGCTGGAGGTCCGGCGTGGCGAGTCTCAACTCACCGGGAGCCGTGGTTCCCTGTGTTTCGGACGAGGACCTGCCACCGCGGTGTTGGCCGCATGTGGAGGTTGGGATGTCTGGGTGCTACTACTGCTTGCTGACATAAACTGCCGAAGCAAAGACTCCTGTCCAAATTGTGTAAAGCAAGTCGCGGATTATCCACGCGAAGTCCGGGCTGTCAATCGGAAATATCGGTGCGGGACGCGGTTTTTTCATCCGGACTGGTGATGTTTCCGAACGCGCCGGGTTTGCCCGGACATCAGGAATCCGCGCCGGGGAGCCCCCTCCGGCGCGGATCGAGGGTTACGAATCACTCAGAATGAGGGAGACGGGATCACGGTGACCCCGTGACGACGAAATTACGGGGCGACAGGCGGCCCGGCGACGATTTTGGGCAGCGTCAGGGTCAGGATGCCGTCGGCCTGGGTCATCTTCACGCCGGACGGATCGACTTCGGCGTTCAGCGGAATCGCCCGGAAGAAATTCTTCGCGGTCCGTTCGGTCCAGACGACTTTGCCTTCCTCTTCCTTCCGGTCGGTGAGTTCCTTGTTGCCGCGCAGGATGAGCCGGTGCGGTTCGACGCTGATCTGGACGTCCTTTTCGGTGAATCCCGGAACTTCGGCCCGAACCGTGACGGTCGTGTCGGTTTCGGTCACTTCGAGCGGGAGCGGGCGCAGGAATTCGGCTTCGGCCTGGAACCAGTCCTCCAGTTCGCGTCCGACGATCCGTCCGTTCAGGTCGAAGAGGTCGAATGCCCGCTGGCCGATGGATCTCTGGAGTTGTTCGAATTCGTTGAGCAGCCGTTCGGCTTCAACGAAAAACGGGGTGGGGGTGATGGTTTCGAGTTGCGTTTGGGGTTTCATGGGGAGACCTCCTTGAACTGGTCAAGCTCGGTCCGGCGGGGCTGCCGGGCGGTTCGAAAGAGGAGGAGTGATTCGCGACTCTCGGTTCCACTGTACTTCTTCGACCACACCCGCGGCAGGATTTTTGTACGTGTTCAGCCGCCGCCCTTCGCCCTGCCCGAACGGACCGGGCGGTTCAAAAACAAGCCAGGTGAATGAGACTCAACCCGGTTTTCTCGATTCCTGAGCCCCGTTCAGGGGGCTTGAGGGAAATCGTCCTGTCCGTTCGGGCAGGGCGGTCAAGCCGGGAGCTACGAATTTTTTACTTCGCCGCTATCCCCGATGCGGTGCCGGACCCACCGTTTGACGACTTCGGCCAGTCCGAGGTAGGTCACGAGAATCCCGGCGATGGCCGCGAGCAGGGAAACCGGCGGGGCCGTGAACCCGAGCCACCCGGCGAACGGCGAAAAGGGAATCAGCACCCCGATCAGGACGCAGGACACCGAACTGATGACCAGCCCCCGCGCGGGGCGGCTGCGCCACGGCGCGTGCTGCGTCCGGATGACCAGGATCACGAGCGTCTGGGTTGCCAGCGACTCGATGAACCACCCGGTTCGAAACAGCGCCGCGTCGGCCCGAAACACGTACAGAAGCAGTCCGAACGTGAAAAAGTCGAATGCCGAACTGAGCAGGCCCATCCAGAGCATGTAGCCCTGAATCAGTTTCACGTTCCATTTTTTGGGGGATTGGAGATATTCCCGGTCCACCATGTCGCCCGGAATCGTGATCTGGGCCATTTCGTAGAGCAGATTGTTCAGCAGAATCTGGGACGGCAGCATCGGCAGAAACGGCAGCAGAAACGCCGCCCCGGCCATGCTGAACATGTTGCCGAAATTGGACGACGTTCCCATCAGGACGTACTTCATGATGTTGCCGAACGTCCGCCGGCCTTCCCGGATACCGTTGTGGACGACGTGCAGCGACTTGTTGAGCAGCACGAGGTCGGCGGCTTCGCGGGCCACGTCCACCGCGCCGTCCACCGACAGCCCGCAGTCGGCCATCCGCAGGCTCGGCGCGTCGTTGATGCCGTCGCCGAGGTAGCCGACGCCGTGTCCGCCGCTTTGCAGGGCCTCGATGATCCGCCGTTTCTGGTCCGGCGAAACCCGCGCGAAGATGGTGTTGCGCTCGGCGACCCGCGGCAGCGCCTCGTCGGTCACCTTTTCAAGTTCCGCCCCGGTGATGATTCCCGAAACCGGCAGATTGACCTGCTCGCAGATTTTGGCGGTCACGATCTCGTTGTCGCCGGTCAGTACCTTGACCTCGACGCCGTCGTGCCGAAGCGACTTGAGCGTGGCCGCCGCCGACGCACGAGGCGGGTCCAGAAAGGCGGCGAATCCGACGAACACCAGGTCACGTTCGTCTTCATTCGAAAAGACATCCCCGGTTTCGGGCGGAAGTTCCCGGACGGCGATGCCGAGGACGCGATACCCCTCTCGTCCGAGTCCGGTGAAGGTGGTTTCGAAAACCGCGCGGGCGGCGGCGTCGAACGCGAGCACCGTGCCGTTGCTTTCAAAGCTGGTTGAAACCGCCAGCACCGACTCCGGCGCGCCCTTGGTAATTATCGAGCGGCACCCGGTTTCGTCGCGTACGACGACCGAAAGCCGGCGGCGCATGAAATCGAACGGCAGTTCCTCGATTTTCGAATAGCGCGGCAGTTCGGCGTGGTCGTGCCGGAGAATGGCTTCGTCGAGCGGATTCCGCAGGCCGGATTGCAGCGTGGCGTTGAGGAGCGCCAGAAAAAACACCCGTTCGTTCGGATTTCCGGCCAGATCGACGTGGCGTTCGAGCGTAATCGCGCCTTCGGTCAGCGTGCCGGTCTTGTCGGTACAGAAAATGTCCATGCTGCCGAGATCGACAATCGAACTCAGCCGCCGGACGATCACCTGCTTGCGCGACAGCCGGAGCGCCCCCCGGGCCATCGTCACCGAAACGATCATCGGCAGGAGTTCGGGCGTCAGCCCGACCGCCAGCGCGAGCGCGAACAGCAGGGATTCGATGGCGTTCCGATGGACCAGAATGTTGATGACGAAGACGACGGCGACGAGACCGAGCACGACCTTGGTAATGAATCCGCTGAACCCGTTGATGCCGCGTTCAAACTCGGTCGGCGGCGGTTTGGCCGTCAGACTGCGGGCAAGGTGGGCAAATTCGGTATTCGCGCCCGTTTTACTGATGATCGCCTCGCCCTCGCCGCCGGTGACGGTCGTGCCGAGGTAGACGGTGGCCTTGGTGATGTCCGGCGAGCCTTCGGGAACGACGGTTTTTTCGACCGGGAACGACTCGCCGGTAAAGGCCGCCTGATCGAGAAACAGGTCCTTCGCCTTGTGGAGTCTGGCATCCGCCGGGACGAGATCGCCGACCGCCAACCGGATGAGATCGCCCGGAACCAGTTCACCCGCATCGACTTGCGCCGGAACGCCGTCGCGGACGACCGTCGCCCGCAGCGAAATCGAGGCCCGGAGTTTTTCCACCGCCCGGCCCGACCGGCGTTCCTGGACGTAATCCAGCACGACGCTGATGACGACAATCACCGCGATGATGATCGCGTTGGTGGATTCGCCGACGAACAGCGAAATGACGCTGACGATGAGGAGGATCAGGACGAGCGGGCTGGCGAAATACCCGAGCAGTACGAACAGTGCGCTCTTTTTCTTTTCCGCGACCAGTTCGTTGCGACCGAACTGCTCCCGGCGGCGGATCGCTTCGGCGGTCGTGAGTCCGGCGGGGGAGCCGGGCGGGGATGGCGCGTCGTTCGGGGCGGAATTCATCGGGGATGCCTTTCACTGAATGAACGCGGTTCGGTCACCCGCCTGAAATCGAACCGGTTCGATTTTCGCAACTTTGAAGACCCGTTCATCGTACGCGCGCGATCCTTAATACATGTGAACGGCGACGGATGAACGCGGACGGTTTCCCCCTGATACCGGTCTATATCACGGAAACGGGAAAAGACCGGTTTTTCCTATTTTTGCTTCGGGGCGTCAGGTAGACGACAATGGAATCAGGCGGTGTAGATGGATTGAAAGGCGGTACGCTTATGGAACTGAATCATCGAATCCGTTTCTCGAAAGTTTTCTGTCCGGTCGATCCGGCGCGGGAATGCGACGCCGCCCTGCGGTACGCCATCACCCTCGCGACCGTTTTCGACGCCGAACTTCATCTCTGCCACTGTTTTGAAAAGGAATGCGCCGAGGATGACGCCGCCTGTCGGCTTCAGAACCGCGAAATCGAGGACGCGGTCCTCCGCAACATGCGGACGGCGACGCCGGAAGACGTGAAATGGACCATTTCCTTCGTCTCCGGACATTCCGGCGAAGCCCTCGCCCACGAGGCCCGGCGCGTCGGCGCGGACCTGCTCGTCGTGCAGACCCGCGCGCGGGGCGGTTTCGCCACCACGTTTTTCGGCTCGACGTCGGAATCCCTCTGCCACATCGCCGGATGCCCGGTGCTGGTCACCCGGTTCGATGAACGCGAATGGGTCGGCCAGACGGCCAACGAATCCGGTTTGAACCGCGTGGCGGTGGCGTTTGACTTTACCCCCGACGGGGAACGCGCCCTCCGGTACGCACTGTCGTTCGCGCAGGAATTCGAAGCCCGGCTCGACGTCCTGCACGTTCTCCCGAAATCGGCGCTCGACACCCCGGCGGGATACACCGGGTCGGAGACCTACATCAATCTGCTTGAACGGGAGACGACACGCCGCATTCAGGCGGTGATTCCGCCCGAAGCCGACGACTGGTGCGAAATCCACTCGGTCATCCGGTTCGGAAATCCGGTCGAGGAAATCACGGCGTTTTGCGAAGCCAACCGGACCGAACTGCTCTGCCTCGGGGTGCGGGGCGTCCACAGTCTGCGGGAAACGCTCTTCGGCTCGACCGTGGACCGGGTGTTGCCGCGGGTGCATTGCCCGGTGCTGGTGGCCCGTCCGCTGAAGGAGTAAGGCAGTGGTCAGTCGTTAGCAGTTAGTGGTTAGTAGTCAGTAACCAGCCGTCAGAAAACTGACCACTAACTGCTAGCCACTAACCACTAACTGCTGAACGTTTTAATCGTAAACCCAGACGTCCAGCCCGATTTCCGCCAGTTTGCTGAATTCTTCCGACGCGAACATCGGAATCCGGGTACAACCGTGGCTCGCCGGATAGACCGGAACCGACGGATTGCCGTGAACCGCGATGCCGTTGAAGAAGTAGCAGGGGAAATAGAGCATCCCAAGCGTACTTTTGCGCCAGCCCTTTATCTTGCGAATGATTTTGAAGCGTCCGGTCGGGGTGACGGCCTGTTCGCGTTTGCCCTGATCTTCGTAAAACTTGCCGCTCCCGGTCGAGGTCGGCAACACGCGGATGTTTTTGCCGCCAACTTCAACCATCAGAATCACTTGCCGGGTCAGGTCGATTTCGATGTGGGGCGCGCCGCTTTCACGCGGTTTCGGCGCGCCGGCCAGTTTGATGGCCTGAACTTCCGCCGACGTCATGACGCCCGTGCGTTTGCGGCCTTCGACTTTCTGAAAGGCGATGAGCGCGTGCCGCAGGGACTGATCGAAACCGGTCGCCTTCGGATCGAGCCAGTACCCCAGGTCGCCGAGACGCTGGCGGGCTTCCTGGATTTCCTCGGGCGTGGCGCGGGGAACGACGATCCGGGGTTTGCGCGGACGTTTCTTTTTCTTCGGTGTCGCCGGGGAAGGCGTTTGA
>JAAFHI010000799.1 GCA_013298335.1 Actinomycetota bacterium | reverse complement strand
TTTATGATTGCATCCAGCGCGAGAAAAAGACAGATACACTGTAAAATTCGGCTGTTTCTGCCATTTTATGCCTGTTTTTTCTGCCACTTTATGGTTGTAATGACAGAGACGATCGAGGATGGCGTCGGCAACGGTGGGTTCATTCAGATATTGATGGAAGGCCGAGACCGGAAGCTGTGCGGTGATGATGGTCGAGTGAACCTGGTGTCGGTCCTCCAGGACTTCGAGCAGGTCGAGTCGTTCCTGCGACTGGAGCGGATTGAGTCCGAAATCGTCGAGAATCAGGAGATCGACCTTGGCGAGGGCGGCGAGGCGTTTGTGGTAGGAGGCATCGGCGCGGGCGGTCCGCAGCAGTTCGAGCAGCCGGCCGGTGCGTTCGTAGCGAACGGAAAATCCCTGTCGGCAGGCGGCGTTGCCGAAGGCCTGGGCGATCCAGCTTTTGCCGGTGCCGGTCGGGCCGGTGATGACGAGGTTGTGGGCGTGGCGAATCCAGTCGCCGGAGGCAAGCGTTGCGACGAGCGAACGGTCGAGGCCGCGGGTGGGACGGGTATCAAGGTCTTCCAGCGCGGACTGCTGGCGAAACTGGGCCTGGCGCAGCAGTCGTTTGAGGCGTTCGGCGTCACGGTGCGTGATTTCGGCGTCGACCAGCAGGGCGAAACGTTCTTCAAAGGCGAGGCGATGCAGGTCGGGTTGATCGATCTGACGCTGGAGGGCAAGCGCCATGCCGGGGAGTTTCAGATCGCGCAGGCGATCAATCGTGGGCTGATTGAGCATTGGAGTCTCCTTCGGAAAACAGGGATTGGTAATACTCGGGACCGCGGACGTTGGAATGAGCCGGGAGCGGCGCGACGGGGAGCGGATCGGTCAGTCGGTCGAGGTTTCGGGTGAGAATGTCGAGGACGGCGCGGCGCGAATGCAGGTGATGCGCGAGGGCATACCGGCAGGCCGATTCGAGTCGTTCGGGAGAGAAATGGCGGGCAAGGGCGAGCAGTCCCTGGGCGGAGCGAATCCGGCGCGGGTGACTGACGGCGAGAATGGCGTTCAGGAGGCCGAGCACGGCGGGCCCGATGGCGGCGGCCTGTTCGCGGGCAAACTCGGGGGACCATTCGAGATGGGCGCGATGTGCTGGGGGGAGATGTTCGGGAAGCGTCGTGCCTTCTCCTCTGGGATGCAGGGCGACGCGGGCGCGGTTGAAGAAGACCTCGATGACCGAATCGGTGAGCCGGACATCAAGGCGTTGTCCGCACAACTGGTGGGGAACGCTGTAGAAGCCGTCATCCACTTCAATATGGCAATCGGGCTGAACCCGGGGGAAGGCCCACTCGGCAAATTCGTAGCGTTCGGCGGGGAGTCCCCGCAATGCCGGAAGGTCGAGCGACTCGAACGCCGACCGACGACAACCCGGGAGTTTTTTGAACGGGCGCGCGTTGTAATCTTCAAGCAGACCGGCGATGGCCGCGTTGAGGTCGTCGAGGCTGAAGAATCGGTGATGGCGCAGCCGGGCCAGAATCCATCGCTGGACGACCTGGACGCCCGACTCGACCTTGGCTTTGTCGCGCGGGCGCAACGGACGGGCCGGCACCGCCGCCGTTTCATAATGCGCAAGCAGTGCCTCGTAGGACCGGTTCAGCAGCGGTTCGTACCGACAGGCTTTGGTGACGCCACTCTTAAGATTGTCCGGAACGACGATTTCCGGGACGCCCCCAAAGAATTCGAACGCCTGAACATGAAGGCTGATCCAGTCCCGCAGCGTCTGGGACTTCGCCGCCCGCGCAAACGTATAGTTGGACGCGCCCAGCACCGCGACGAAAATCTCGGCGCGCCACTCCTGCCCCGACTCCGGGTCAATCACCGGAACGGTCTGACCCGAAAAGTCGACGAAGAGTTTTTCCCCGGCCAGGTGTGTTTGCCGCAGGGTTCGGCGCAGCGCCCGTCGCCATTCCTGATAGTGCTCGCAGAATCGGGAGTAGCTGTAGGCCGAATCCGGCCCGTCCGACCGATATTCTTCCCACAGAAGCTGCCGGGTCACGCCCTTGCGCTTCAGCTCCTGATGAATCAGCGCGAAATCCGGCGGACGTTTGCTCCACGGCGGCGCCGGACGGGTCGGCGCAAACAGCCGCGCCCGCAATTGAGCCTCCGTCAGGCGCTCGATCTCCTCCCACGTCAGGCCGGCTCGGACCGCGGCTTGAAGAAACTTGTTGATGACACCGGGACTCAACCCCAGCGCCCCGGCGATTCTCCTTTGCGAGAACCGCCGCGTGAAATGAAGGCGAAACAGTTCAATGATCTGGTGCATAGTGAGCGATGGATTCGGCACGCCAACGATCCTCCTTGAAAAGAAGGCATCGTCGCCGCCGACGGTCAGATTGTCGCTCACGTTTTCAAGCGCTCGGGCTGAACCAGCCGGAGCAATCCCTTGCTCCGCTAAACCGCCATCCGCCGAAGCCGGGAGGAAGGTCAAGGGCGAAGCCGCCCGGAGGGCGGGCCGCAGGCCCCTTGACCGCTCCGACTGGACTTCGGCCACTCCCCAGTCCGGAAGGGTGTTCACGTTCGTCGAAATCGTCCATTTTCAGCCGGATTGTCGATTCCGAACCATCGTGAACACCCGTTCACGATCCCTCGAAACACTTCATTCAGTTTGGTTCTGCCCGTTCACGATGCGTCGGAATCGGTGTTCACGGGTTGTCGGAATACGCAGGTAGTCAAGCCTTTTCCAAGGAAAGTGTTGGAAGATGGTGGACGCTTCGTTGTGGTTACCGCAGGGTCAA
>JAAFHI010000995.1 GCA_013298335.1 Actinomycetota bacterium | reverse complement strand
CGAAAACGGAACGCTCGAACAGCTTTCCCTGACGCCGGTGCGTCCGCTCGGGCTGATGGTCGGAAAGATGCTGCCCTACGGCATGCTCGGCTTCGTGGAAGTCTGCGGCATCCTCTTCATCATGCGCTTCGCCTTCAACGTACCGATTGCGGGAAGCGTCGTGCTGCTGCTGCTGTTCTCGATTCCCTACCTGATTACCATTCTCGGCCTCGGGCTGGTGATTTCGACCCGCGCGAAATCGCAGGCGGAAGCGATTCAACTCGCCTTCGGGACGCTCCTGCCGACGATTTTCCTCTCCGGGTACATCTTCGCCATCGACAACATGCCGGTGTTCTTTCAGTACATCAGCCTGCTTATCCCCGCGCGGTACTTCATTGAAATCCTGCGCGGCATCATCCTGCGCGGCGCGGGTTTCGCCGACCTCTGGCACCAGGGACTCATCCTGCTCCTAATGGGCGTGGCGACCATCGCCCTCGCCGCGGGCCAGTTCCGGCGGCGCATTTCGTGAAGGATGAAGGATGAGGGATGAAGGATGAAAAAATGCAGGACGGGGAATAATAGGCGGTTTGCCGTTGCCACGGGTATGGAACCCCGACCGTAAGGGAGGGAAACCATCTCCGCAAAACCGAAAACCTGCGTTTCACACATGAAAACCTTCATTTCACGCATGAAAACCTGCGTTTCACACATGAAAACCTTCATTTCACATGTGAAAACCTCCGTTTCACACATGAAAACCTGCGTTTCACACATGAAAACCTGCGTTACGCGGGTGAAAACCTCCATTACAGACCGTGAAAGCCGGATTTCACGGCTCAACCCGCGTTCCGCCGCCCTTCCCGGTTGAGCCCGGACGGAAAAAACCTGTACAAACCGCGTTCCGACCCTCCCTTACGGTCGGGGTTCCATACCCGTGGCAAAAACTGTACAAACCACGTTCCTCATTTCCCTTCCTGTATTTTTTCATCCTTCCTCCTTCATCCTTCATCCTTATGTTTGAGCAGGCTTTCAAAAACATTGACGACGTTCTCCGCAAAGAGGCGGGTTGCACGACCGAACTCGACTACACCGAACAAACTTCGTGGCTGCTGTTCCTGAAATATCTCGACGGACTTGAACAGGACCGCAAGATGGAGGCCGAACTGGAAGGACGGCCCTACGAATTCATGCTCGACGCGCCGTACCGCTGGGAAACCTGGGCCGCGCCGAAAAACATGATCGGCGACATCGACCACAACCGCGCGCTGACCGGCGACGACCTGCGCGACTTCGTGGACCAGCGGCTGTTTCCCTATTTGCAAGGTTTTAAAGCGAAGGCGACCGGGCCGAACACGCTCGAATACAAGATCGGGGAGATTTTCAGCGAAATCAAAAACCGGATCACGAGCGGCTACAACCTGCGCGAGATCATCGACCGCATTGACGAACTGCGCTTCCGCTCGCAGACGGAAAAGCACGAACTCTCGCACCTCTACGAAGCGAAAATCCGGAACATGGGCAATGCCGGGAGGAACGGCGGCGAGTATTACACCCCGCGTCCGCTCATCCGGGCCATCGTGCGCGTGCTGCGACCGCGCATCGGCGAGAAAATCTACGACGGGGCGGTCGGGTCGGCGGGCTTTCTGTGCGAAGCCTTCGATTATCTGAAATCCGGCGGTGCGCTGACGACGCGCGACCTCGAAACGCTCCAGACGGCGACGTTTTACGGGAAGGAAAAGAAGTCGCTCGCCTACGTCATCGCGATCATGAACATGATCCTGCACGGTATCGAAGCGCCGAACATCGTCCACACCAACACGCTGACCGAAAACCTCGCCGACATTCAGGACCGCGACCGCTACGACATCGTGCTCGCCAATCCGCCCTTCGGCGGCAAGGAACGCAAGGAAGTTCAGCAGAATTTCCCCATCCGCACCGGCGAGACCGCGTTTCTGTTCCTCCAGCACTTCATCAAAATCCTCAAGGCGGGCGGACGCGCCGGCATCGTCATCAAGAACACCTTCCTCTCCAACACCGACAACGCCTCGGTGAGCCTCCGCAAGCTGCTCCTTGAATCGTGCAGCCTCCACACCGTACTCGACTGTCCCGGCGGGACGTTCCAGGGCGCGGGCGTGAAAACCGTCGTGCTGTTCTTTGAAAAGGGCGCGCCGACGCGCACCGTGTGGTTCTACCAGCTCGATCCCGGACGCAACCTCGGCAAAACCAATCCGCTCAACGACGACGACCTTGCCGAAT
>JAAFHI010000161.1 GCA_013298335.1 Actinomycetota bacterium | reverse complement strand
CGGGTCGTCGCACCCCGGTAAACCACCATTGCAGTCGTGTCACGGGTCATTGCAGCCGTGAAAACCACCATTGCAGTCGTGTCACGGGTCATTGCAGCCGTGAAAACCACCATTGCAGTCGTGTCACGGGTCATTGCAGCCGTGAAAACCACCGTTGCACGGCAAAAAACCGGAACTTCACCCCGTGAAACCGGAAAGAAAAAAATTTCACCCGAAAAAGGAACCGATGAAATGCCCGCGCGTTTTTCACGAACGGAATCCCCGCGCGGGAAACCGTACGACCAACCATCCGAATCAACGACAGGTATTCGACAATGAATTCAAGAGAACTTCAAAGCCGCGAAATTTTCACCCGGATCGGCGAATTCGCCACGCGCCACGCCGCCGCCTTCCCCACCGAGGCCATCGCCCGGACACTGTTCACCGAACTCGCCGACATCACCCGCGAACTCGACACCCACGCCGCCGCCGAAATTTCCCACAGTGGCGGCGGACGCCTGAAACAGGCGGCGAAGGGCGACGCCCACGACCTGCTCGAAACCCGGTTGCGCGCCATCGCCCGCACCGCCCGCGCGATTGCCGTGACCACGCCCAACTTCGACCGGAATTTCACCATTCCGACCCGTCCGACCGACCGCGAACTGCTCGACCTCGCGCGGTCGTTCGCCGAAGCCGCCGCGCCCCACGCCGCCGAGTTCGTGAAGTATTCGATGCCGACCGATTTTCTCGATCTTCTGAACGCCGAGATGACCGCCTTCGCCGAGGCCCTCAGCGAAAAACGGCTCGTCCGGGCGGCGAAAACCGACGCGAGCGCGGCCATCGACGCCGCCATCGAACGCGGAATGAACATCGTCCGGCAGCTTGACGCGATTGTCCGCAACACGTTTCACGACGACGCGACGGTCACGGAATGGAAACGGGTGTCGCGTCCCGAACGGGCCAAAAGCCGCCCCGCCGCCGAACCGGCCAAGGCCGCCACGGCGTAATTTACCCGCCCTCGCCGCTTCCATACCGGCGTCATCCGACCGCCGGTATGGAACCCCGAGCGTCAGCGAGGGACCGTCGCGGCAGTTTCAGGTTGTCGGTTGTATTTCTCAATCGCCCGCCCCATTGCCAACAGCAGGAGTCGACGTTCATTAAGAAAGCTGTCCCGTAAAGGCTGACCTTCAGGCGTCCATCCAAAATCCGTACCGTCCCGATCCGTCATCCGGGCAAATTCCAGGGGGGAAGTTTCGGAAAAGGGAAATGAAGTCCTTGAATAAACCAACACCAGCAGTTTCAAGTCTTTGTCCGGGATAAAATCGGGAAGTACGCCGACTACCCATTTCGTCCACGGGTGTGGTTCTTCCAAAAGCGTGTGAACACAATTCACCAGAAAAGGGACCAGCCGAGGGTCTCCGAAACGCCGCACCACATGGAGTAACGGAACATCCTCATAGCAAATTCGCTTTGTTGCAAAGAGCAGGTCCGCCAAACGTTTCTTCTGCGTCGCGGAAAGGACAGACTCAATCCCCTGCCCCTTGATGTCTTTTTTCCAGACGTCATACACCAAACTTCGTAATGGCGTGTATTCCGAGCGGAAGGGGTTTCTTCCCGAGTACATCCGCTCCTGACGCAGTGAATAATCCACGTAAAGCAATTTTGCTCCGGCATCCCACCGGGCCACGGGATTGGCGACATCCTCGATGAGTCGATCAAAAGTGGTCTGGATATCCGGATCGGGCGTCTGGGACCGCTTTTCGTATTCAGCCAGAAATCGAACCAGCGGTTCGCTCGGTTCATCCGCCAACTTCCTCGCGTATCCCTCGGGAAGCACGGGATAAAATCGGGTCGCCCGTTTTAACGGAATGGACGCGTCGGTTCGTTCCAGAAACAGAAGCAATCTCTGCCCAACCCTGAAAATATTTTTCCGACCTTCCGAAGTGTCAGCCACGATGGTCACGGTCGAACTTTCAACCTTTCCCTTGGCTGTCCCTTCGATGACAAATTCCACTTCGGCATCGAAGACAGGGGCCTCTCCACGAGGAGGTTTCCGCTCAAAAGGCTCCGGCTCAACGGGTTGTATCCTGGTAACCTTTCCAAGCACCACCAGTTCGCTGAAATTGGTCAGCCAATAGAAATTGAAAGCGACAAAGTCAGTTGGAACACGGTTGACATGTGGATACGGGCCAAACTCTTTAAATCTGAAGATTTCGGACTGGCCGGATTTGACCTCAACGGAAACAGACTTCGTACAACTGCTGCCTGATACAAACAGGACCTGATATTTGCCGGGCGGAACTTCGGGAAAACTGAAGTTGCCTCGCGCGTCAGGCTGGGAAAACCGATACTGGCCGGTTGCCGTTTCAATCGCGATGACTTTTTCCCGATCAGGAATTTCCAATGCGAAAGCCGGGATGGTTCCACTGATTGTCCCGGTTGGCTGCTTTTCCTGCCCAGCCCTGCCCGTCACAACCGCCGATGCCATCAACGACAGGCACAGAAACGTCGGGACCAGTTGTTTTCGAATGCGTTGCAAAAACGAACGGGACATCAGGCGGCCTCCATAACTGAAAGCGGTCGGGTTACGCCGCCTTTTCCTGCCGCACCTTCCAGAACCCCCACGCGAAAATCAGTCCGCCGAGGGTGAGGGCGACCGGCATCATCAACAGTCCGATGGAAAGCGTCTGGGTCGCGGGTGAAATCCCGAAGAGATTCCCCAGGAAGGTCACGAAACCCGGAATCGGCTGGCCGTTTTTGGCCGCGTCGCGCAGGTAGGTCGAAACCGCGCCGACGAGAAAGAGCGAGATGCCGTCGCCGAGAACGTGAATGCAGACGACAAGGAATCCGGTGGCGGTGGTCCGCAGTTTCGGCGAGACGAGGTTGACGACGAGGGTGTTGACCGGCCCGTTCCCGAGGTAGACCAGCGTGATGGCGATGAAGATGCCCGCTTCATACACGATGGGCGTCGGAGAAATGACCGCGACCAGCGTCGGAATCGCCGCCAGAATCGGGCTCACGGCGCAGACCAGAAAATAGGCGTGGCGCATCCGCCGGTTGAGGGCATCGCCGATGATGCCGCCGAGAATCGTCCCGACCGAGCCGCCGACCACCGCGCAGATCCCGAGGACGTTGTTGGCGGTGCGTTCATCGAGGCCCTTGTCGGTTTTCATCCATTCCGGGGCCCAGAACACCAGCGCGCCCAGGGCGAAAGTCACGGAAGCGAAGCCGAGACAGGTCGCCATGTATCCGGGGTTGCCGAAGAGAATCTTGTAGCCGGTTTTCAGCGGAATGGGCTCGGTGTCGGTCATTTCCTCGGGGTCGTCCATGACGCCGCGTTGCGGTTCGCGGACGAGAAAAATTGCGAAGGCGGCGAGAAGTCCCGGTAAACCCACGAGATACAACGTGTTGCGCCAGCCGAGGCTCGACGGCGCGCCGAAATAACCGCCCATGAGGAATCCGATGGCGGCCCCGATTGGCACGGTCGCCTGAAAGATGCTCATGGCGAGTCCGCGGCGGGCTTTCGAGAAGAAATCCGAGAGCAGGCTCGGCGCGACGGTGGCGTAATCGGCTTCCCCGATGCCGACCGCCGCCCGCGATACGAGCATCTGCCCGAAATTTCGTGAAAAACCCGCCCCTGCGGTGGCGAAACTCCAGATGAAGATGCCCAGCGCCATCAGGCGTCCGCGGTGGTAGCGGTCGCCGAGAAATCCGAAGAGGGGCGAGCAGATGGTGTAAATCCAGGTGAAGGCGCTTCCGATGAGACCGAGCTGGCTGTCGGTGAACCCGGTGTCGGCCTTGATGTAGGGGATGAGGGCCGAAAAAATGTACCGGTCAACGTAGTTGAGGAGGTTCAGCATCGTCAGCACGGCCAGTACGACGAAGGCGTACCAACTCGCGCGCTGCTTCGTTTCGGAAGTCATGGGCGACGTCGGCTTTCAGGAGATTTTCAATCGGATTTCGCCCGCCAGCCTATTCGCCTTTGCCGAAAATGGGAAGTGCGGTTTCAAAGGCGTACCAACTCGCGCGCTGCTTCGTTTCGGAAGTCATGGGCGACGTCGGCTTTCAGGAGATTTTCAATCGGATTTCGCCCGCCAGCCTATTCGCCTTTGCCGAAAATGGGAAGTGCGGTTTCAAGGCGCGCAGGATGCGCCCGCTCCAACGCGCGCCAAAAGCAAAAACCGGCGGGATGTGTGTGCATCCCGCCGTTTTTTTGATGTTGGTGGAGGTAAGCGGGATCGAACCGCTGACCTCTGCAATGCCATTGCAGCGCTCTCCCAGCTGAGCTATACCCCCGTATGTCAAACGCCCTGTTTCTCAAGGGCAAAGGCGAAGATAGACGAAGATTCCGATGCCGTCAACCCTCTCTTCGAACGTTTTTCATCCCCGAAAGAGGTTGATGATGCCCATGATGACGGCGAGAACCACCACGAAAAGCAGGGCCGCCGCGATCATGGCGGCAAAGACGACGTAAAATCGCAATCCCGGCGCGTTGCCGGGGTCCTGCGTGTCGCCCATCACGAATTCCCGGATCAGCGCCTTGAAGCTCTCTTCCTTCGGCTTCTCGATTTCGACGGCTGCGGCCTCGTCGGCATCGGTCGGGATCTCGGCATTCGCGTTTTTCTCTTCGGTAACGACGGTCGGCATGATGGTTCTACGCTTTCCGGACGTGCCGCCCGATCCGGCGGACGGCGGCGTCGAGTTCGGTGGCGAGGACGTCGATGTGGTCGGTGAAAAAATGATCGGCTTCGGGAACGACCGTCAGCCCCTTCGGTTCGGCGCAGGCCGCGATGACGTTTTGAACGTCATCCGTCTGTCCGAATTCGTCTTCCCCGCCCTGAACGACCCATTTCGGGAGCGAAGAGCGATACAGAAACGAAAAATCGAAGTGTCGGGTCGGAATGCCGACGCCGAGGAGCGCCGAAACGCGGGATTCGGCCAGCGCGGCCCGGAAACCGACCCACGAACCGAAGGAAAATCCCCCGAGCGCGAGCGGCGCGGCGGGATGTTCGGTTTTCAGATATTCGAAGGCGGCGGCCACGTCGGCCTGTTCGCCGACTCCGCCGTCATACCCGCCCTGACTGGCCCCCACGCCCCGAAAATTGAAGCGCAGAACGTTGGCCCCGTGGGCGAGAAAGGCGCGGGCGATGCGGACGACCACCCGGTTGTGCATGGTCCCGCCGTAGACCGGATGCGGATGGCACACGACAGCGGCCCAGCCGGACGGGACGGGCGCGATGTCGTAAATCGCTTCCAGTTCGCCGGCGGGACCGTTGAGCGTGATGTTCATTTCGAACCGTGTTTGAACCGGGTTGAAAAGGAAAACTGAACAAAGGGAAGGAAAACTCCGGATTTATCCGAAAATTCTCAATTCTCCATTTTCAATTCTCAATTCTCTTCACGCGGCGGCCTGCGGTTGCGGCTGCATCAGGGTGGAAATCAGCGCGATCACGCCTTCCGCGAGGGTTTTCAACAGTCCCCCGATGCTTTCCACGAAGCCGGAAATGAGATCGCCGAACCCGGAAGCGTAATCGTGAAACGCGCCGCCGAGATAGCCCTGGTACTCTTCTCTCACATACTGACCCATAGGATGACCCTCCTGAAAAATTCGGATGTTCAAGTGATGGATTGAATGTTCCGGCGGAATCACCCGCCGAAAAACATGGTGGCCGCGGCCATCGCCGTCCCGACGGGGATGGCAATCTTCACCGCCTGCTCGTTGGAAAGCGGTCCGGACCTGGTCCGCAGACCGAATCGGGCAAACAGAAAACCCAACGCGGCGTAAACCGCGAGGTAGAGCACGAACTCAACCATTGGCGAAATGCTCCCGCGCTGCGTTCGACTGGGGGACGGTAAGGAAAAACTGTGCCTGCCGAAGGGAAGCAGGCCTACATCTGGACGACTTTGGCTTCGTAGACGGTTTCGATGCCCACGCTCCCCGAGACCTTGATCACGTTGCCGGTGTGCTCGCTCACGTCGAGCGGCATCGGCGCCGTGTCCTTGAGATGAATCGGGTTTTCAAACAGGTGGTAGGTCTTGCCGTCGGATGAAATCTCGCTGGGGCCGACGACCAGTCCGGTCACCGTGCCGTACTCAAGCATTGTCGTCTTTCTGGTCGGTTTTTTGGCAAAAAGCATTTGGAGTAACTCCGGAATCAGGGCCGGTGACGTCGGCTCGTTTCCCCTGGCGGAACTGAGTCGCCGCCTACGCAGTTTCGTTCGGTGAAACCAGTTGTATCACCCGCACATTCGCGAGATTGATGAGGCGACCGCCGTCGACCGCGATCCACCGCGCCTGCGACAGCAGAATTCCCAACGCGTCGGCGTTGTCGACTTCCATGTCCATTCGCGCATCAACCGGCTCGTTTTCGCCGTTGAACCAGATCTTCAGTCGCATCGTCGATGCCTGACCTCTTTCATCACCACGAACGTAGGGACGGAGGGTTCCGTCGTTGAACGACTCGAATTTCATATAGCACTTCCTTGAACTCAAGGGCAAGGTACACCATTTTCACCCGGCCCAAAACAGAACTTCAATTTCCCGCGCCGGATTTTACCGGTGGCGACGGCCCGTCACGCGGTTTCGCGCAGGGGAAGTTCGAGCGCCGTGCGGGCCGCTTCCTCGCCAGCGAGGATCATTTTTTCCAGGCCGTCGGCCCCCGGGACCATTCCCGCCATCGGAATCTGGGGAAACACGAGCACGTCGGATTCCTCGACCGCCTCGCGATACTGCTTCGGGAGATAGCGCTGGACGCGGGCGTCGCGCGGATCGAGTCCGACCGCCCGGAGCGTCGAGGAAATCCCCATCACGTCGGAGGAAATGACGAAGGTCGCGCCGAGTTCGCGGGCATACCGGCTCGGCAGCCCGCAGGCCAGTCCCCCGTCGAACAGTTTCATCCCGTCGCGTTTCACCGCCCCGATCACCCCCGGGATGGCACAGCTTGCCGCCACCGCCGTGGCGAGCTTCCCGTCCCGCATCGGAACCGCCCGCCGCGGTTTCCATTCCGCCGCGACCGCGATGAAGGGCAGGACCAGTTCCGCGAAGGTTCCCGGCAGGTGTTTTTCGCAGTACTGAACCAGCGTGCGGTCGTTGAACAGCTCGACCCACCGCGTTTCGGCGGCGATGTCGGCCATTTC
>JAAFHI010000361.1 GCA_013298335.1 Actinomycetota bacterium | reverse complement strand
CGTGGGAGAACGGATTCACGTCACCGGAAAAAAGTGCTCAGGAAGCGAGCATGGACTCAAGTTCGAGTCTCCCGCGCTCGAACTCGGCGATGATCTCCGGAAGCGACGCCTCGACGTCACCGATGTCGCCGCCGCGCGCATTCTGCTCGATGATGCTGCACAGTCTGGCGAGGCGATTGGCCCCGATGGCGGCGCAACCGCCCTTGAGTTTGTGGGCGGAACGTTCGACGAGCGGGACGTCGCCGCCCGCCACCGCCGAACGGAGCGCCTCAAGCTGCCCGGCGGTGTTCGACAGGTAGGTCGTCACGACTTCCTGAAAAAAACCGTCGCCGTCGGGGTCGAGTTCCCGGAGCGAGTTGATGATTTCGGGCTCAATCGCCGGTGGCAACATGGCGCTCCACGTCTTTCTCGGCTTTTTCGGCCACCGGGGAGGGGTGCGGGATGGCCGTCGTCCAGGCGCCGGGCGCTTCGGCCCCCGATTTCTTCAGGGTCGCCACCCACCATTGGGTGTATTCCGACAGATCCGCCGCCGTGTAGCGATGTTCGGTAATCGTCCGCGCCCCGGTCGTGAGGATGGCGACGTCAATCGGGTAATCCACGTCGGTCGCGCTGGTCCGGGTGAAGTCGAAGGCCAGCACGCCTGCCTTCAGCGCGTCGTCGAGCGAGCATCCGTAATCGAGCAGGCGGTCCATGACCGGTTTGCCGTTGTAGGAGTTGCCGATGATGGCATAGGGCGAACTCTCGCCGATTTCGACCCAGTTGCCCTGCGGATAGACCAGAAAAAGTTTGTGCTCGGCGTCCTCGCCGAGTTGCCCTCCGATAAGCGAGAACAGGTCGAAACGCATGCCGCTGCGTTCGAGGTAGGGTTCGTCCTCACGGGCGACCCGGCGGACCTGCTCACCGTAGGCATTGACCAGTTCGTACAACCGGGCACAGGCCGGATGGCTTCCGCGCAGCCATTCGTCGAAATAGGTGACGACCTTGTCGCGCGCCGACCGCAGTCCGGAGGTCATGAGGAAGACGGGAAAGCCCGCGTGGTGGTGAATCGTCAGTTTCCGGCTGGTGCGATGCTCGATTCCCGAAGTAATCCGGGTGTCGGCGATGGCGACCAGGCCGTCAATGGTTTTCATTCCGAGGCAAAACGTCATCTTGAATCCAACTTCCGAGTCGTCTCTGCGGATTCCGCGTTACGCCGCGGGGTATGCGTTCGGCTGAATCCGGGGCTTGGTACGGGATAGGCGATTTTCATACCACCTGAACTTGTTTTTGGAAAGAAATTGAGGGAAGTTCAGCCGGTTTTTTATCACCGCGCAACAGATTGGATGGAAAGATGACCGAACTGTCGACCTCAGTCCGGGACCTGCCGCCGCTCGAAGACCGTTCGCTCGTCACGCCTGAAATGGCCGAAGCATATTCCCGGAACGGCCATATTCTCGTTCGCGGGGTGGCGACCGGGGAGGAAATCGCGGCGTTTCGTCCGGTTCTTCGGGGCGCCGCGCTGAAATTCAATCGGGAAACGCGACCGCTGGAGGAGCGCGACGTCTTCGGACGGGCGTTTCTTCAGGTGATGAACCTCTGGACCGTGGATGAAGGCGCGCGGCGGTTCACCTTCGCCCGCCGGTTCGCCCGCGTCGCCGCCGAACTGATGGGCGTCGAGGCCGTCCGTCTCTATCACGATCAGGCACTGTTCAAGGAACCGGGCGGCGGTCCGACGCCGTTTCATCAGGACCAGCACTACTGGCCGCTCGACACCGATAAAACCATCACGATGTGGATGCCGCTCGTTCCGGTGACGGAAGCGGTCGGCAGCATGACCTTCGTCACGGGGTCGCACCGGCTGGGCGGACTCGGCGATCTGCCGATTTCCGACGAGTCCGAGGAAACGTTCCGGGCCTACATCGTGGCCCGCGGACTGGAAACCGTCACCCACGGCGCGATGAACCCCGGCGATGCCACTTTTCACTCCGGCTGGACGATTCACGGCGCGCCGGGAAATCCGACCGGGTCGGTCCGCGAGATCATGACCGTGATCTACATGGCGGCGGACACCCGCGTTACCGAACCCGACAACCCGAACCGGGTGGACGACCTCGCGACGTGGCTTCCGGGGTGCGCGCCCGGCGATCTCGCGGCGAGTCCGCTCAACCCGGTGCTCTGGTGAAGGTTACGGATGGGTCGCGGCCATCCCGAATTTCAAAACGCCGCCCCGGACGACATCGGCATGGGACACCGCCGTCCCGCTGACGGTCCGTCCGTTGAACGTGACGCCCGATACGAACCGGTTTTCCCTTGAACATTCCGGGGCCGAGATTTCAAGCGTTTTCCCGTTGCGGAGATGAATGATCGCCCGGCGGACCTGCGGCGCACCCAATACGTATTCGCCCGAAACCGGATCGACCGGGTAAAAGCCGAGCGTCGAGAAGACGTACCACGCGGACATCTGGCCGCAGTCCTCGTTGCCGGTGATGCCGTCGGGCCGGTCGCCGTAGAACCCGGTGACCACGCGCCGAATCAGGTCGTCGGTCTTCCAGCCCTGATCGGTCAGTTTGTAGAGATAGGCGATGTGGTGGCTCGGCTCGTTGCCGTGGGCGTACTGTCCGATGAGTCCTTCCTGACCGAGATACGTCTGATCCGTTTGGTCCGCGCCTTTCTTTTCCTCGAAGAAACGGTCCAGCATCGCTCGAAAGTCGGCCTTGCCACCCTGTAACGCAATCAGGTCCGGCAGGGCATGCTGCGATGCAAGCGAGTATTGCCACGCGTTGGCTTCGGTGTAATCGCCGGGATTGTTCAACGGCGACGTGGCTTTCAGCGGATCGAAGGGCGTTCGCCATCCACCTTTGGAATCGCGGCCCCGCATCAGTTTCGTTTCGGGGTCGAACAGATTCCGGTAGTAGACGGCCCGTTTCGAAAACATCGCCGCGTCTGCGGTCCTGCCCATCCGCGCCGCCATGCGGGCCGCGCAGGCATCGTCGTAACCCGCTTCGAGGGTTCGGGATACGGTCTGCGCCTCGTTGCCGGTGACGAGATCGAACGGGTAGTAGCCATAACGGTCATACAGCGGCCAGTCGGAATTCCGGCGGCTGACGGTCGCCGTCCGGCGCACCGCCGCGTAGGCTTTTACGGCGTCGAATCCGCGAAATCCCTTGAGATAGGCATCCGCCACGACCGGAATCGCGTGGTTGCCGATCATGCAGAAGGATTCCTTGTCCCAGAGCGGCCAGATCGGGAGAAAACCGGTGATTTCGGCGTGGGCGATCATCGAGCCGACGAAGGCATCCACCTTTTCCGGGGCCAGAATCGTCAGGAGCGGATGCGTGGCGCGGTAGGTGTCCCAGAGGGAAAGCGTCGAATAGTACGAACCGAAGGGCGATTGGTGAACCCGGTCGTCCGCGCCCCGGTAGTTGCCGTCCACGTCGGCCAGATTGTTCGGATGAATCAGCAGGTGATAGAGCGCGGTGTAGAAGATTTCCTTCGTCGCCGGATCAGCCTCGATGGCGATTCGCAAAAGATAGCGGTTCCACTTCGCCCGGGCCTCGCGATGCACCCGTTCGAAATCCCAGTGCGGAATTTCCCTGGCGAGATTCCGCTTTGCGCCGTCCACGCCGACGGTCGAGAGCGCGACCTTGACCTGAACCGCGTCGCCCGGTTTTCCGTCAAAGGTCAATGCGAAGCGCGGAGCCTTTTCGCCCGGTTTCCCCGGCATTTGTACGGATTTGACGAAGGGCCGGTCAAAAACGACGGTGAAGAATACCGAGCGTTCGACCCAGTTCAGCGTTCGCAGACGACCTGAAATGGTGCGGTCGTTCTCGATGCGGATGTCGCATTCGAGCACGCGCCTGGTCACGTCGTCCCAGACCATGCCGTGCTGAAAATCAATCAGGATGCCGTGCGAATCTCCCGATTTGAAGGTGTAGCGGTGCAACGCGACGTGTTCCGAACAGGTCAGTTCGGCCCGAACATCGAAGTCGGTGAGCGTTACGCCGTAATAGCCCGGCGAGGCTTTTTCGCCGGCCTTTTCGTAACGGCTGCGGAAATCCGTGGGGCTCCCCGAAAACGGTTGCAGCAAAATGTCGCCGAGGTCGGGAATGCCGACGCCGCTCAGGTGGGTCTGTGAAAAGCCGAGGATGCGCGCGTCATCGAATTGATAGCCCCCGGTGTAGGCCCATCCGGAATTGCCGGTGTCGGGACTCGGCTGCACGAGGCCGAACGGCGTGGTCGCGCCCGGAAACGTGTGGCCCGTGCCCTTCGTGCCGATGAACGGATTGACGAACCGGGCCGGGTCGCGCTCCTGCGCTGACACGACCGACCCCAGGCCGATCAGGAAGAACCCCAGAAACAGACGGCGCAGGGAATTCATCGACCGGTTCCTCACGCACAGTGCGCTTACAGTTGGAAAAACGTCTCGGTCACCGAGTCGCCCGCGGCGTAGAGGTCGTTGCGCAGGCGGTCCAGAAACAGGTGGATGCCCTGTTCGATGATTTCGTCAATCGAGAGGTAGTCGAGTTGCGAACACAACCGCCCGATGCGCTGCTCGGCGGCGTTCGAATAGCCGCCCGCCCGGCTTCCGGAAATGGCATGCACGGATTCCTCGCACCGGAGCAGGCAGTAGTGCGCCGCGCGCGGAAACTCGCGGTCGAGAATCAGGAACTCCGCCACCCGCAGCGGTTCGATGCGACCGTTCTTCTTGCGGTACATCTCGTGGGCGCTCGCCGCCTTGAGCAGCGCCGACCACTGAAGGTCGTCCATCGGATTCGCGGTCGGCGCGGAATCCACCTTCGTCAGATATTTCACGTCGAGCAGCCGCGACGTTTTCTCGGCGCGTTCGAGCAGGCGTCCGAGGCGGTTGAAATGCCACGCCTCGCCGTGGGCCATGGTCGAATCGGTGACGCCG